>DASSLH010000195.1:0-2686 GCA_035689625.1 Candidatus Methylomirabilota bacterium
CGCGCTCTACGAGCAGCGAATCCTGGCGAGCTGAGCCCGCCGCCTACTTGGCCTCGCCGAGCGCCTGCTGCAGCAGCGCGTGGTCGGCCAGCACGAGGGTCGCCATCGCCTCCACCATGGGCACCGCGCGCGGCAGCACGCAGGGATCGTGGCGGCCGCGCCCGGTGATGGTCGTGTCCTGGTGGGCCACGCTGACCGTCTTCTGCTCGCGCATGATCGTCGCCGTCGGCTTGAACGCCACCCGGAAGACGATCGTCTCGCCGTTGCTGATGCCGCCCTGCACGCCGCCCGAGCGGTTGGTGCGCGTGCGCACGCGGCCGGCGTCCATGTAGAACTCGTCGTTGTGCTGCGAGCCGCGCAGGTCGGTGCCGGCGAAGCCGGAGCCGATCTCGAAGCCCTTGCTGGCCGGCAGGCTCAGCATGGCCTTGGCGAGGTCGGCCTCCAGGCGATCGAACACCGGCTCGCCCCAGCCGGGCGGACAGCCGCGGACGGCGCACGCCACGATGCCGCCCAGCGAGTCACCGTCCTTGCGCGCCGCCTCCACCGCCTCGATCATCCGCCCGGCCATCGCGGGGTCGGGACAGCGGATCGGCGTGCGATCGACCTCCTCGCGCGTCACCCGCTCGGGATCGCCCGTCACGCTCAGGGTGCCGACCTTCGCCACCCAGGCGACGACCGTCACCCCGAAGCGCTCGGCCAGCAGCTTGCGCGCGATGGCGCCGGCCGCCACCCGGCCGGCCGTCTCGCGCGCGCTGGTGCGGCCGCCGCCGCGCCAGTCGCGCACGCCGTACTTGGCCTCGTAGGTGTAGTCGGCGTGGCTCGGGCGGTACTTGTCCTGGACCTCGCGGTAGTCCCCGGGGCGCATGTCGAGGTTCGGCATCTCCAGCGCGATCGGCGTGCCGAGGGTGACGCCCTCGAAGACGCCGGAGAGGATGCGGACCGTGTCCGTCTCCTTGCGCTGGGTCGTGAGCGCGCTCTGGCCGGGCACGCGCCGGTCGAGGTCGGGCTGGATGTCGGCCTCCGACAGCGGCAGCCGCGGCGGGCAGCCGTCCACCACGGCGCCGATGGCGGCCCCGTGCGACTCCCCCCACGTCGTGACGCGGAACAGCCGGCCCCAGGTGTTGCCCACGCTCCGAAGATACCGCACGGCCGCCGATCAGCGCGCGTGATCGTTACGATCAGGACGTTTGATTTGCCCGGCCGCCGGCGCGCCCGCACCATCACGGCACCGGGGGGTGCCATGGGCCACGACGTGACGCACGTGATGCCGGTGACCGCGCGGCCGCCGGCGGTGATGGTGGAGGGCGAGGGCTCCTGGCTGCGCGACGCCGACGGGCGCGCCTACCTCGACTTCGTCCAGGGCTGGGCGGTGAACTGCCTGGGCCACGGCCACCCGGTCATCCGCCGGGCGCTGGCCGACCAGGCCGCGCGCCTGGTCAACTGCAGCCCCGCCTACCACAACGGGCCGATGGCGCGGCTGGCCGCGGCGCTGGCCGAGAGCAGCGGCCTGCACCACGCGTTCTTCTGTAACAGCGGCGCGGAGGCCAACGAGGGCGCGATCAAGCTGGCGCGCACGTGGGGCCAGCGCCACCGCGGCGGCGCCTTCGAGATCGTCACCATGCGCGGCGCGTTCCACGGCCGCACGCTGGCCACGATGGCGGCCTCCGGCAAGCCGGCGTTCGCGCCGCTGTTCGAGCCCAAGGTGCCGGGCTTCGTCAAGGTCGAGCTGAACGACCTCGACGCGGTCGCCGCGGCGATCAGCGAGCGCACGGTCGCCGTGATGCTCGAGCCGATCCAGGGCGAGGCCGGCGTGATCGAGGCCAGCGACGCGTTCCTGCACGGCGTCCGCGCGCTCACGCGCGAGCGCGGGCTGCTGCTGATCTTCGACGAGATCCAGACCGGCGTGGGCCGCACCGGACGGCTGTGGGGGTTCGAGCACGCCGGCGTGCGGCCCGACATCATGACGCTCGGCAAGGGGCTGGGCGGCGGCGTGCCGCTGGCCGCGCTGCTGGCCAGCGCCGAGGCCAGCTGCTTTCAGGCCGGCGACCAGGGCGGCACCTTCAACGGCAGCCCGCTGATGACCGCCGTCGGGGGCGCGGTGCTCGACACCGTCCGGCAGCCGCACTTCCTGGCCGGCGTGCGCGAGACCGGCGCGTACCTGGCCGAGCGGCTGCGCGCGCTCTCGGCCGAGCTCGGCCACGGCGAGGTGCGCGGGCGTGGCCTGCTGCTGGCGCTCGCGCTCGGGCGTGACGATGGAGCCACGATCGTGCAGGCCGCGTTCGAGCGCGGCCTGCTGATCAACGCGCCGCGCCCGGACACCCTGCGCTTCATGCCGGCGCTGACGGTGAGCCGCGAGGAGATCGACCAGATGCTGAAGCTGCTCGAGGCGTCCTTGTAAGAGGGCGCCGTTTACACGTGCACGGGCTCGACCGTGCAGACGCGCCCGCGCTCGGAGGGGCAGGCGACCTGCCCGCTGTGGCCGGCGGAGCGCAGGAAGGTGCAGCCGGCGGGGCACCGGAGCATGACCCGCGGGCGCGGCGGGCGCCGCCGCTGCGGGCGCCGGGCCGGGCGTTTTGCCGGGGCGTCGGGCAGCGCGGGCTGCGCCACCGTGCCCGCGGCGGCCACGGCGTCGCCGTGCTTGACGTAGGTCTTGATCGAGGCCACCACCACGCGGGCGTCCACGTCC
>DASSLH010000196.1:0-4333 GCA_035689625.1 Candidatus Methylomirabilota bacterium
CCGCAAGCTGTCCATCCCGATCCTCGGCCAGGGCGATCCCAACCGTCCCAAGGACGTGCACCTGGTGGGGCGCTATGCCCTGGGCGTGGACTGGGCCGACGATCACGGCTCGATCTATCCCTTCGAGCACCTGCGACGCTCGTGCCCGTGCGGCGCCTGCGCCGAGCTGCAGGAGGTGCCGGCCCCGGCGGCCTGGCCGCGCGAGATCAAGAGGCTCGACGAGGGGCTGCGTGTCGTCTGGACCGACGGCCACGAGAGCCTGCTGGCCTGGGTCGATCTGCGCGCGGCCTGCCGGTGCGCGAGTTGCACCGGCGCCCACTGATGGAAGAGCGCCGCCGCCGCCTGGCCCTGGCGGGCGTCATGCTCTCGATCTTCCTGGCCGCGATGGAATCCACCGTGGTGGCCACGGCGATGCCGCGCGTGGTGGCCAGCCTGGGCGGCATCGAGATCTACTCCTGGGTCTTCTCCGGCTTCCTGCTCACGTCGACGGTGACGATGCCGCTCTGGGGCCGGCTGTCCGACCTCTACGGGCGCCGCGCGATCTTCCTGGGCGGGCTCGTCGTCTTCCTGGTCGGCTCGGCGCTCTCGGGCGCCTCGCGGAACATGACCCAGCTGATCGTCTTCCGCATGCTGCAGGGCATCGGCGCCGGCTCGCTGATGCCGATCGGCATGACGGTCGTCGGCGAGCTGTTCGGCCTGGAGCGCCGCGCGAAGATGCAGGGCTACATCTCGGGCGTGTGGGGCGTGGCCTCGCTGCTGGGGCCGCTGATCGGCGGGCTGCTGACCGACCACGCCTCCTGGCGCTGGGTCTTCTACATCAACCTGCCGTTCGGCGTCGTGGCGATGGCGCTGCTGACCAGCGCGCTCGACGACACCGTGCACGGCGAGCGGCGGCCGATCATCGACTACACGGGCCTGGCGTTCTTCGCCGCCGGCGTCTCCGCGCTGCTGGTCGGGGTGCTGGAGGCCGGGCGCGTCGGCGCCTGGCAGGGCGCCGACGTGCTGGCGCCGCTGGCGATCGCCGTGGTCATGTTGCCCACCTTCGTGCTCGTCGAGCGGCGCGTGGCCGAGCCGATCGTGCCGCTGCGGCTGTTCGGCAATCGCGTGGTGCTGGCGGGGACGGCGACCGGCTTCCTGGCCGGCATGGCGATGTTCGGCGCCATCTCGTTCGTGCCGCTTTTTCTGCAGTCGGTGAGCGGGATGTCGGCGACCGCCGCCGGCACCGTGCTGATCCCGTTCGTGCTGGGCTGGGTCGCGATGTCCATCACCAGCGCGCGCCTCGTGCTGCGGATCGGCTACCGCATCGTGGTCGGGGCCGGCATGGCGTGCCTGACGCTGGCGTTCCTGCTGCTCAGCCGCTGGTCGCCGTCGCTGACCCAGGGCGTCGCGATGCGCGACGCGCTGATCGGCGGCATCGGCATGGGCCTCAACATGGTGCCGATGCTCATCGCGGTGCAGAGCGCGGTGCCGCGCAGCGACCTCGGCGCCGCGACGTCCATGATCCAGTTCTTCCGCACGGTCGGCGGCGCCATCGGGCTGGCCGTGATGGGCGCGGTGATGGCCTGGCGCCTGAACGTCGGCGCCACCCGCGCCGAGGCGCTGCACGACGTGTTCCTCACCGGCCTGGTGATCTGCCTGGCGGCCGTGCTCTCGGTGTTCCTGGTGCCGGGCGGCCGCGCCCAGGACCTCGCGCGCGCCGACCTTCGCGGCGAGCCGACGCGCGTGGGAGGATAGAGCCATGGCGGGTGACGTTCCCTTCCTCGAGCGGCTCGCGCAGCTGCCGGCGGTGCCCGTCGCCCAGGCGATCGGCCTGCTCGACGCGCTGCCGGAGCCGCGCACCGACCCCCTGCTGGGCCCGCTGTTCGGCGCCGACGAGGAGGGCAACGTCCTGGTCAACCCGCTGGTGCCGGTCGTCCTCGAGCACATGCAGCAGAAGCAGGACGCGACCTGCTACACCGCGCTGCTGGAAGGCCTGACCGGGATCTGGAACGCCGCGGTGCGCGCCGCCGTCGTCACGCGCCTGCGCGCCTCCGGCCTGCCGCCGGACGACCTGCTGCTGCGCCTGCAGAAGCTGTCGCCCACGCTCGGCTTCGCCGCCGGGGCCGGGGAGACGGCGCGCGAGTGGCTGGCCGATCCGTTCACGCAGGACGCGCTGCTCGTGCAGCAGTGCGTGGTCCGGCTGCTGTTCGCGCTGCGCGCGATGGCCGAGGCGCGCGGCGCCGATCTCATCACTCCCGCGTAATCCACGTTCGAGCGACAAGGAGCACGACCATGGCAGCGATTCCGCAGAACCTCCGCGACATCTTCGACAAGAAGGCCTTCGCGCACCTGGCCACCGTCGGCGCCGACGGCAGCCCGCAGGTGACGCCGGTGTGGGTGGACTTCGACGGCCAGCACATCCGCATCAACACCGCGCGCGGCCGCGTGAAGGACAAGAACCTCCAGCGCAACCCGCGGGTGGCGCTGTCGGTGCAGGACCCCGAGAACCCGTACCGCTACGTGCAGGTGCGGGGGCGCGTCACCGAGATGACCGAGCGGGGCGCCGACGAGCACATCGACGCGCTGGCCAAGAAGTACCTCGGCAAGGACAAGTACCCCAACCGCCGTCCCGGCGAGGTGCGAGTGACCGTGAAGATCACGCCCGACAAGATCCAGAGCATGGGGTAGTCCGGGCCCGGTGATCCAGCTCGAGAACGTCTCCAAGAGCTTCGGCGGCCAGCAGGTCTTCCGCGACGTCACCTGGCGCATCGGCGAGCGCGAGCGCATCGGTCTCGTCGGTCCCAACGGCGCCGGCAAGACGACGCTCTGCCGCATCCTGGCCGGGCTGGAGGAGCCGGATACCGGGCAGGTGAGCCGCCCGCGCGGCACGACGATCGGTTATCTCGCCCAGGACGTCGCGGCCAGCACCGCCGGCTCGGTGCTGGCGGAGGCGCTGAGCGGCTTCGAGCAGGTGTGGGCGCTCGAACGCGAGATGGAGGACGTCGCCCGCGCGCTGGAGACGGCGCCCGGCGAGGCGCTGACCGAGCGCTACGGCGACCTGCAGCATCGCTTCGAGGCGCTCGGCGGCTACCGGCTGGAGACGGCGGCGCGCGCCATCCTGAGCGGCCTCGGCTTCCGTCCCGAGGAGCTCTCGCGGTCGCTGGCGGAGTTCTCCGGCGGCTGGCGCATGCGGGCGGCGCTGGCGCGGCTGCTGCTGCTGGCGCCCTCCGTGCTGCTGCTCGACGAGCCGACCAACCACCTCGACCTCGCCTCGCTGGCCTGGCTCGAGGACTTCCTCGCCGGCTACGACGGCACCGTCGTCGTCGTCTCGCACGACCGGTACTTCCTCAACCGGATGGTGACCTCGATCGCCGATCTCACGCCGGACGGCGTCACGGTGTACCCCGGCGACTACGACGACTTCCTCGTCGAGCGCGAGGCGCGGCGCGAGCTGCTGGAGGCCCGCGCGCGCAACCAGGCCAAGCGCATCGCCGAGGTCGAGCGTTTCATCGAGCGCTTCCGCTACCAGGCGACCAAGGCCCGCCAGGTGCAGAGCCGGATCAAGATGCTGGAGCGCGTGGAGCGCATCGAGCTGCCCGGCGCCCGCCGGCAGGTCCACTTCTCCTTCCCGGAGCCCCCGCGCACCGGCCGCCGCGTCGCCACGCTGGCCGGCATCCACAAGGCCTACGGCGACAACGTCGTCTACGCCGGCGTGGACCTCGCGGTCGAGCGCGGCGAGCGGCTGGCGCTGGTGGGCGACAACGGCGCCGGCAAGTCCACGCTGCTGAAGATCCTGGCCGGCGTGCTGCCGTTCGAGGGCGGCGAGCGCACGCTCGGCTCCCACGTGGCCGTGCACTACTACGCCCAGCACCAGCTCGACGCGCTCGACCCGGCGCGCACCGTGCTGGACGAGCTGGAGGCGGTGGCGCCGGAGTCCACGCACACCCGGCTGCGCACGATCCTGGGCGCGTTCCTGTTCTCGGGCGACAGCGTGGACAAGAAGGTCGCCGTCCTCTCCGGCGGCGAGAAGGCGCGGCTGGCGCTGGCGCGCATGCTGGTGCGGCCGGCGGCGCTGCTGTGCCTGGACGAGCCGACGAACCACCTGGACCTCGCCTCCCGCGAGGTCCTCGAGGCCGCGCTGGCGGCGTTCCCGGGCACGATCGTCTTCATCTCGCACGATCGATACTTCATCAATCGCATCGCGACCGAGGTCACGCACGTCGACCACGGCCGGCTGACACGCTATCTCGGCGGCTACGACGACTACCTCGCGGCGCTCGCGAGCGGCGGCGCCGCCTCGTGGACGACCGCGCCGGCGACACCGATGGCTCCGGCCGCCGCGTCGCTGCCGGCC
>DASSLH010000197.1:0-2421 GCA_035689625.1 Candidatus Methylomirabilota bacterium
CCAGCACGTAGTCGCCCCAGACGAGCGCCCAGCCGAAGCGCTCCTCGAGCACGTCCCAGGTGAAGAGCATGCCGTGCTCGAACTGGAAGTAGTTGGCGAGGTACAGCAGCGTGAACGCCTCGTAGACGACGAGCGGCGCCGCCAGCCGGCCGTGGCGCTCCCACTGCGCAAAGGCGAAGGCGACGTTGACCAGGCCCAGGCCGATGAGCGAGGGCCGGTAGGAGAAGACCTTGAGGTCGACGCCGAGCCAGGCGGGATCGCGCTCGACGCCGTAGAAGAACTCGCGGGCGACGCCGCCGGCGCCGCCGTCGAGGAGGCCACGGCCCTGGGCCCGTCGCCCGCGCCCGTAGAGGACGAGGGCGAGCGCGAAGGCGAAGACGTTGGCGGCGAGCAGCAGGGCGCCGAACCGGCGCACGATGATCGCCGGCGACCAGAGGCCGGCCGCGACGGTCGCCGCGACGACGACCGCCGTGAGGACGAACAGCCGCAGGCCGTTCAGCGCGTAGACGGTGCGCGCGCCGTCCGGGCCGGGACGGCCGGCGCGCAGCGGGCCGGGGACGAGACGGGAGGCGGCGAACAGCGCGGCGACGAAGGCCGTCACCGCGAGGAGAGCGGCGATCACCCCCGCCCCGCGAAGCGTCGCGTGATCGCCGCCGCCGAGTCCCAGGCGAACCACGCGTGGGCGGTCAGCCACGGCAGCGTGAGCCCGTAGAACTGCGCGAAGGCGGTGAGCGTGTGCGCGCGCATGCCGGCGTAGCCGCTCAGGTGGCCGGCCAGAAAGTACTGCAGGCACGAGTACGCCAGGTAGACGCCGAGCGTGAGCTGCAGCGCGTGTCGCCACGGCGCGGCTTTCACGATAGCGTGGACGAGCGCCAGGTTCACCAGCGTGGTGACGTAGACGTTGAACGCCTCCTGCGCCAGCGACCACGGCGAGGCGATCCAGAACCGGTCGGCGTCGGCGTACGTCCGCGCCCAGAGGTCGGCGGCCCAGTCGCGGCCCACCAGCTCGGGCAGGCGCAGGCCGCGGCGCACGAGCACCCAGTCGAGCGTGAGGTTGAAGAGGCTGAAGACGAGGAGCAGGGCGACGATCACCCGGTCTTTCGTTCTCAGCCGGGTGGCCGTCATGCCGCTCAGCGCTGGCCGACCCAGGACGGCTCGGCCACCGCGCTCCAGCGCGCCCGGATCGCGTCGTACTCGGCCGCCGGCAGCGGCCCCGCCGCCAGCAGCGCGGCGTTCTCGCGCCAGCGGCCGGGGCGCGTGGTGCCCACGATCAGGGTATGCACGCCGGGCGCGCTCGCCGTGAAGCGCAGCGCCACGCCGATCGCCTCCGGCGGCGAGCGGCGCAGGAAGCCGTAGTCGAGGCGCTGGAGTCGGTCCCAGTACGCATGATGGTAGGCGCTGGCGGGTTGCGCGCCCGTGCGCCAGGCGGCGTTGGCGATCGGCCGCTTGGCGATGACGCCGAGCCCGCGCGCCTGCGCGGCGGGCAGCGTGAGCGCGAGCGCCTCCTGGTCGGCGATGCTGACCGAGGTCTGCAGGACGTCGAAGCGTCCGCACTCGATCGCCAGGCGCGCGGCCGGGCCGTCGCCGCTGTAGCCGAGGAAGCGCGCCTGGCCGCGCGCGCGCGCGCGCTCCAGCACGTCGATGACGTCGCCGCGGCGCAGCTCGTCCTCGGAGCAGCTGTGCAGCTGCAGCAGGTCGACGTGATCGGTGCGGAGGCGCTCGAGGCTGCGGGCGATGCTCTTCTCGAGCGAGGCCGGGCGCCAGTCGTCGCGCCCGCTGCCTTCGTAGTGCCCGCACTTGGTGAACAGATGGTAGTCGCGGCGGCGGCCGGCCACCGCCTGCCCGACGAGCGATTCGGAGTCGCCGTAGCACTCGGCGGTGTCGATGACGTCGAGACCGGCGTCGAGCGCCTCGTCGAGGAGCCGCCGCACGGTGGCGGCCTCGGCGCGCTCGAAGCCGATCTCGGAGCCGCCGAAGCCGAGCACGCCCACCGACAGTCCGGTGCGGCCGAGCGTGCGGCGCTCCACCGAGGCTAGGCCGCGCGGTGCAGCGCGAGCGCGGCGGCGGGCAGCGCCGCCTCCGCCGCCGGCTTCACGACCAGCTCGTAGTCGGCCGGCACGCGGTCGACGACGGCCGACCACGACGGCGCCAGCAGGCAGCGCCAGTCCGACGGCGCCGTGAGCACGACGCGGCCGGCGCGCCAGAGCGCGGGCGGCTCGACGGTGACGGCGACCAGCGACTCGCCGCCCAGCGCGCGGACGAGCGCGGCGTGCACGTAGGCGCGCACGGTGAGCGCGCGCTCGGCGCGCCGGTCCTGGCGCAGGCGCCAGGCCAGCGGCAGGACGACGAGGCCGCCGATGAACAGCAGACCAACCAGTGCGGAGATCATGGCCACACCCTCCCGATGCTTGGGATGGCGTG
>DASSLH010000198.1:0-11914 GCA_035689625.1 Candidatus Methylomirabilota bacterium
AAGACGGACGGCGAGCGCGCCGGGCCGGCGCCGCTGTCTCGCTGCCGCCGAGCACGAGGCTCTCGACGGCGCCGATGTGATCGAGCATCGCCTGGCGCGCCGCCTCGGCGTCGTGGCGGGCGATCGCGCCGAGGATACGGCGGTGATCCTCGTGCGAGCGCGTCGGGCGGCCCGGCGTGTTGAGCGAGTCCTCGCGGCTCTGCGTGAGCAGGTCGATGATCGCGTGCGCCAGCCGCGTGATCGCACGGTTGTGGGCGGCGGCGCCGATGGCCGCGTGGAAGCGCGCATCCTGGGAGAGGCCGGTGCCGCCGCCGGCGACCTCCTTGGCCTGCTCCTCCAGGATGCGCTCCATCTCCTGGGTCTCGTCCGGCGTCGCCCGCACGGCGGCCAGCGCGGCCAGCGAGGGCTCGAGCAGGCGGCGCGCCTCGAACAGCTCGCCGATGGCCTCGCGCTGCGAGACCATCAGCAGCGCCAGCGGCTCCACCAGCGCGTCGATGGACACCTCGCGCACGAACGTGCCCTCCCCCGGCCGGATCTCGACGAGGCCGAGGCTCTCCAGCGCGCGCAGCGCCTCGCGCACCGAGGTGCGGCTGACGACGAACTTCTCGGCGAGATCGCGCTCGGGCGGCAGCCGGTCGCCCGCCTTGAGCCGACCCTCGCCGATCATCGCCTTGACCTGCCGGACGATCTCCTCGTAGATGCGCGTGGACTTGATCGGCGCCAGGTCCATCCCGGTCTCTCCTCGAGCCGTCAGACGTTCTCGGGCACGGCGGCGTGACGCCGGCGGCCCAGCCACCAGCCGAGGACCACGATCAGCGCGCCGAGCGTCAGCGGCAACGGGTGCAGGCTGATGGCGATCCCGCCGGGGAGATCGTACTCCGGGCCGTGCGTCCAGGGCCAGCCGCGCACGAGGCGGTCCTCCAGCAGCATCTGGCCGGCCACCTTGCCCAGCACGCCGCCGCCGAGCCACACGATCCACGTGTAGCGGTTCATGAGGCGCGCCAGCCAGCCGGCGCCCCACACGACGATCGGCAGCGACAGCGCGATGCCGAGCACGATGAGCAGGAAGTCGCCGTGGGCGGCCGCCGCCACCGCCAGCACGTTGTCCAGGCTCATGGTGACGTCGGCGACGATGATGATCCAGATCGCGTCCCACAGCGAGGCGCCGCGCCGCACCTCGGACTCCACGCCGGTCTCCGACTGCACCAGCTTGATCGCGATCCAGACCAGCAGCAGCCCGCCGACCAGCTTCAGGAACGGCGCCTCCAGCAGGTACATGACCACGCCGAGGAAGAGCAGGCGCAGCGCCACCGCACCGGCCGCGCCCCAGATCTGACCCTGCACGCGCTTGCGCGGCGGCAGCGCGCGCACGGCCAGCGCGATCACCAGCGCGTTGTCGCCCGACAGCAGCAGGTTGAGATAGGCGATCTGGGCGAGGCCCAGCCAGAATCCCGGGCTCAGCACCGGCGCCATGGCGCCCGGCTCAGGTTTCGCGGGCGGCGGGCGTTGTGGTCACCGGCGTGCCGCGCAGCCGCCGCCACCACGGCGTGATGACGGGCAGCAGGAAGAACAGCACGGCGACCGACATGATGGCGCCCGAGATCGGTCGGCCGAAGAAGATGCCGATGGAGCCCTGCGACATGATGAGGCTCTGGCGCAGCGCGTTCTCGGCGAGGTCGCCGAGCACGAGGGCCAGGACCAGCGGCGCCAGCGGGTAATCGAGCTTCTTGAACACGTAGCCCACCACGCCGAAGAGCAGCATGTACCAGACGTCGATCATGCTGTTGTGCACGGCGTAGGAGCCGACCGCGCAGACGACGACGATGAGCGGCGTGAGGATCGCGAACGGGATGCGCAGGATGGCCGCGAAGAACGGCACGAAGGCCAGCACCATCAGCACGCCCAGGATGTTGCCGGTGTACATCGAGGCGATCAGGCCCCAGACGAAATCCGGCTTTTCCTTGAACAGCATCGGCCCCGGCTGCAGGCCCCAGATGATGAGTCCGCCCAGCATCACCGCGGCGGTCGGCGAGCCCGGGATGCCCAGCGTGATCA
Organism: Candidatus Methylomirabilota bacterium; assembly: GCA_035689625.1. Lineage (GTDB taxonomy): Bacteria > Methylomirabilota > Methylomirabilia > Rokubacteriales > CSP1-6 > AR5. The sequence goes on from DASSLH010000198.1 coordinate 2,056, forward strand.
TCGGCAGCATGGCGGCCACGCCGGCGGCGTGGGCGGCCGTCTCCGGCGCCACCACGCCTTCCAGCTCGCCCTTGCCGAACCGGTCGGCGTTCTTGGAGAAGCGCTTGGCGAACGCGTAGCTCATGAACGAGGCCGGCGTGGCGCCGCCGGGCTTGAAGCCCATCCAGAAGCCGATGAAGGCGCCGCGCACGAACGTGCGCCAGTAGCGGGGCAGGATCCGCCACGTCTCCAGCACCACGCCGAGCTTCATGCCGGTGGCGGCGCCCGAGAACGACAGGCCCTCCTCGACCGACAGCAGGATCTCGCCGATGCCGAACAGGCCGATGACGGCCACGATGAAGTCGAAGCCCTTCATGAGCTCGGTGAAGCCGAACGTCATGCGCAGCTGGCCGGTGACGATGTCGAGGCCGACCGCGGCCAGGATGAAGCCCAGCAGGATCGAGACGAGCGACTTGAGCGGGTTGCCGCCGCCCAGGCCCACGAACGACGAGAACGTCAGCAGCTGGATGGCGAAGAACTCCGGCGGGCCGAACTTCAGCGCGATCTCGGCCAGCAGCGGCGCGAACAGCGTGATGAGCACGATCGAGAAGAACGCGCCGACGAACGAGGACGTGAACGCGGCCGTCAGCGCCTGGCCGCCCAGGCCCTGGCGGGCCATCGGGTAGCCGTCGAACGTCGTGGCGACCGACCACGGCTCGCCGGGGATGTTGAACAGGATCGAGGTGATGGCGCCGCCGAACAGCGCGCCCCAGTACAGCGACGTCAGCAGGATGATGGCCGACGTGGGCGGCATCGTGAACGTCAGCGGCAGCAGGATCGCCACGCCGTTGGCGCCGCCCAGCCCCGGCAGCACGCCGATGATCGTGCCCAGCGTGATGCCAACCATGGCCACGAACAGGTTGAACGGCGTGACCGCGATCGAGAACCCGAGGGCGAAGTTCTCCAGGCCCATCGCTCAGAACCCCAGCCAGGCCTCGAGCGGGCCCTTGGGCATCGGCACCAGGAACCACTGCTCGAAGACGAGGAACGTCGCGAGTGGAATGCCCAGCGCGAGCACGACGATGGTGATCCAGCGGTGACGGCCGACCCAGCGCATGTAGAACGCCAGGTAGAGCGCCGAGGCGACGTAGAGACCGAGGAACTCCATGACCAGGACCATCGCGACGGCCGGGACCAGGACCGCCAGCACCGGCCGCAGCTGCTCGCGGCTCACGAACACGCCGCCGGCGCGGCGGGTGGCCTGCACGACGATCGCCACGCAGGCCACGATCATCAGCACGGCGAGCCAGAACGGGAAGAAGCCGCTCTTGGGGCCGTCACTGCCCCAGTCGAATCCCAGCCGGACCGCGTCGAACATGACGAGGCCGCCCACCGCCATCAGCACGATCGCCGTCGCGAGGTCGGCGGCGCGCATGCTACTTCTTGAGCAGCCCGCCCTTCGCCATCAGCTCACGGTGGAGCTTCTCGTTCTCCTCCACCCACTTGACGTACTCGGCGCCGCTGGCGAAGGCCGGCTTGAGGGCGCCGTCCTCCATGTACTTCTTGTACTCGGGCGTCTCGGTCACCTTCTTGAGGAAGTTGACGTACCAGTCCACCGCCTCCTTGGGCATGTCGGGAGGCCCGAAGATCCCGCGCAGCATCAGGTAGTGGATGTCGACGCCGAGCGCCTCCTTGACCGTCGGGATGTCCTTCCACTCGGCCACCGGGATCCGCTCGGTGTCGAAGACCGCCAGCGGCCGCACCCGCTTGGCCCGCCAGTGGCTGACGCACTCGATCGGGTTGTTGACCGTCGAGTCGACGTGCTTGCCCACCAGGTTGACGCAGACCTCGCCGCCGCCCTTGAACGGCACGTAGGTGAACTTGGCGCCGTCGATCGCCTGCTGGATCTGGATGGTGATGATCTGGTCTTCCTGGGCCGAGCCGGTGCCGCCCATCTTCATCTGGCCGGACTTTCCGGCCTGCTCCCTGACCGCCGCCAGGTAGTCCTTGGCGGTCATGTACGGCGTCTCGGCGTTGACCCAGAGGACGAACTGGTCCAGCGCGAGACGAGCGACCGGCGTGAGGTCGCGCCAGGAGAACGGCACGCCGGTGTGCAGCGGCGTGGTGAACAGGTTCGAGAGGGTGATGATGAGCGTGTGGGCGTCGCCCTTCTTGGCCTTGACGTCGAGGAAGCCCTCGGCCCCGGCGCCGCCGGCCTTGTTGACGACGATCAGCGGCCGCGGCGAGAGCTTGTGCTTGTCGGAGATGCCGGAGATCAGGCGTGCCATCTGGTCGGCGCCGCCGCCGGTGCCCGCGGGCACCACGAACTCGATCGGCTTGGTCGGCTCCCAGGCCAGCGCAGGCGCCGCACTCGCGAGCAGGAGGATCGGCAGGAGCCACGCGGACGCGAGACGGTGGAGTCTCATGACAGCCTCCTCACCGGAAGGTGGTGCCGCTAAAACACGGCGGGGCCAGGCGCCGTTCCGCGCCTGGCCCCGCGTATGGGTGACCGGGTGCCGATCACCTGTGGGCTCTCACGCCTACTTCGATCCGGTGTCGACCCGACGGAAGGGCACGACGCCGGGGACTTCCCACTTGTCCCACATCTCGTCGACCTTGGCCTGGAAGTAGGCCAGGTCCTCCTCCGTGAAGTGCGCGAACCGGCCCTGCTTGAGCAGGTACTCGCGGACCGGCTTGCGGGCCCGGCCCTCGACGATCGCCTTGGTCTTGCCGTAGTACGTCAGCCGGCCGTCCTCGACCTCGTAGAGCGGAAAGATGCCGGTCTCGATGGCCAACTCGCCCATCTCGTGGCTGAGCATCGGATCGTAGTCCCAGCCCTTCGGGCACGGGTCCAGCGAGTGGATGAACGTGGGGCCCCCGATGGTGAGCGCGCGGCGGACCTTGTTCATCATCTCCACGGCGTAGGAGGCGCACACGGTGGCCACGTAGCGGCACTCCGGGTGGCCGGCCGCCAGCATGCCGGCGGTGTTCTTCTTCCAGCGCGTGTGGATGTTGCGGATGACCTTGCCGGGCGGGCTGAACGTGGTGTTGGCGCCGTACGGCGTGGAGCCGGAGAGCTGGATGTCGGTGTTGGCGTACGACTCGTTGTCGTAGAGCAGGATCAGCGAGTTGTACTCCTTGTGGGTGAGCGTCGCCGAAATGGCGGCCAGCCCCATGTCGGCGCCGCCGCCGTCGCCGCAGAACGCGATGACGTTGATGGGCTCCGACTTGATCTTGCCCTTCTTCATGAGCGCCTTGAGGCCGGCGGCGGTCCCCAGCGCGGCCGAGCCAGAGGAGCCGAGCTGCGTGTGCATCCACGGCACCACCCACGGCGTGGTGTAGTACGTGGTGTTCGCCACGTACATGCAGCCGGTGGAGCCGAGCACGATCGTGCGCGGGCCGGCCGCCTTCACCATGAGCTTCATGACCAGCGCGGACTCGCAGCCCTGGCACGTCCGGTGGCCGGAGGTGAAGTACTCCTCGATCGTGACCTTCTTGATGCCCCGGAAGGGCTCGAGGATCTGGGTCTCGTTCGTGAACGTCGCCTGAGCCATGCCCGTGTCTCCTATTCGCGGACGCCGAGCCACAGGGTCTTGGCCTCGGACTTCCCGGAAGTCGCGGCATTGTAACAGAGGTCCGTCGCCTTGTAGACGTCCTCCAGCGTGACCTCGCGGCCGCCGAGGCCGCAGATGAACGACAGCAGCGGCGGGCGCTTGGCGCTGTTGTAGAGCGCCGCCCGGATCTCGTTGGCCACCACGCCCGAGTGGAACGGCGAGCCGAACGAGTAATCGCGGTCGACCACGCCGATGGCCTTGGCCTTCGACAGCACCGCCACCAGCTTGTCGGTCGGGAACGGCCGGAACCAGCGCAGCCGCACGAGGCCCACCTTCTTGCCCTGGGCCCGCAGGTTGCGGATCCCGACTTTCATGGGCAGCGAGATCGTGCCCATGCCGACCAGGATGATCTCGGCGTCCTCGGTCATGTACTCCTCGAACCACGGGTTGTCGGGGCCGCGGCCGAACACCTTGCGGAAGTCCGCGTAGGCCTCCTCGATCACCGTCATCGCCCGCTTCATGGCCTCGTCGTTCTGCCGGCGGATCTCGATGACCCAGTCCTCGTTGGCCTGCGGCGCCACCGTGATCGGGTTATCGGGGTGCAGCAGCAGGTCGCCGCGGTCGTAGCGCGGCAGGAACTTGTCGACCTTGGCCTTGGGCGGCACCAGGGTGAGCGCCTGCGAGTGAGTCAGGAAGGCGCCATCCGCCGAGATCGCCAGCGGCAGGAGCACGCGCCGGTCCTCGGCGACTCGATAGGCGATCAGCGTGGTGTCGATCGCCTCCTGGGAGGTGTCGATCCAGCACAGCATCCAGCCCAGGTCGCGCACGAACAGCGCGTCGTTGTGCTCGACGCCGAAGGCGCCGGGATCGTCGAGCGCACGGTTGCCGACCAGGGCGACCATCGGCACCCGCAGCGGCGGGGTGACGACGAGGCACTCCATCGCGTAGGCCCAGCCCACGCCGGAGGAGCCGCAGAACACGCGGGCCCCGACCGTCGAGGCGTGCTTGACGATCTCGAACTGGCTGTGCTCGCCCTCGGCCACGATGTACTCGGCCACCAGCTGGCCGTTGGAGATCTTCTTGGCGATCGCCTGCATGACCGTGTCGTACGGGCGGATCGGGTAGGCGGTGACGACGTCGACGTCGGCCAGGGCCAGGCCCTCGGCCACCGCCTCGCTGCCGGAGATGAGAAGCTCCTTCTCGTCCGATGCGGCCTTCGCCGTCGGGGTCGCGACTGCCATAATCCTGTCTCCTTAGACCGTCTTGCGGGCGGCGTTCTCGCCCGGGATGCCGGCGGTGATCTCGACGCCGCCGAGGTCGAGATCCTTCTTGAGCTCCTCGTCGTACTGACCGCGGAAGCGGAAGCCGTGCGAGCGCGCGGTGGCCTTCTTGTCGCCGATCTTGGAGGTCAGCCACGTCTTGTAGGCGGCCTTGTCCTTGCGCCACATCTCCCACTGGCTGGCGTTGTCCTCGAACAGGGACTCGTTCACCATCGTGATGCAGTTCTCGACCGGGCACACCGCCTCGCACACGCCGCAGCCGCAGCACGCCTCCATGTTGGCGTCGAAGGTGGCGTCGGGCATGACGTCGAAGCAGGAGTCCGGGCAGGAGATCCAGCAGAGGTTGCACTTCACGCAGGTGTCGAAGTCGATCACCGGGCGCATCGTGCGCGTCGTGAACTTCTTGAAGTAGGGATTGCGCTCCGGCACGTAGCCCTGCCCGCCCTCCTTCGGCTTGCCGATGGGGATGGCCGGGATCGACACGCCCTCGCGCATCTCCCACCACTTCGGCATCTCGAACGAGTACGGGATCTCGGCGTTGCCCTCGGTGGTCTTGACCTCGCGGCTCTCCAGCCGCTCGGCGGCCTTCCGGGCCGAGGCCACCTTGAGGTCGGAGCCCCACTCGATCTCCTGGATCGCCTGGCTCACGCCCTCGATCGGCAGGAACTGCGGCGCGATCTTCGACAGGGCGCCGAGCACGCGCGCCTCGGTGTGGTCCTCCTTGTGGACCCACAGACCGGAGAAGCTGGCCTTGGCGCGGAGGAGGGCGAGCTTGTAGGGCGCGTCCTTCTTGTGGATGTCCTTGAGGAGCGAGTCGAAGCTCTGCAGCGACGTCATCAGCACGGTGGCGTTGGGCTTGGTCAGCCGGTTGATCGGCTGCAGCCCGTACCACGCCCACGACTCGACGCCCTTGGACAGCGTGTCGTCGAGCACGATCGTGACGTCGGTCTCCTTGGGCTCGTAGCGCGCCATGTTCTGCTCGAGCTCTTCCTTGGTATCGGCGACGATGGCGTAGTCCTTGGCCGGGATGCCGTTGCGCTGCGGGCTGTCGCCGTAGCGGCCGAAGGCGATGCCCCACCGGCCGGACTTGCGCGCGGAGAGCACGATGCCGCGCGCGATGCGCGCCGCGAGGTTCTTCTGGAAGATGCCGCGGTACACGACCTCACAGATGAGGGCTGCCATACACGTCCTCCATCAGACGGGGCGAGGCACTTGGTCGGGTGGTCCGACCGGAGGATACTCTCGGCCCCCGGCCGCCTGTCAAGACCGATCCCGAGAATCTCCTCAGCGAATTCGGTCGAGAAAGCCGAGGAGCGCCTGGTTGAAGGCCTCCGGCTGCTCGATATTCGACAGGTGGGCGGCGGATTTGATGATGATCAGCTCAGCATCCTCTATATGGTCCTGGATCAGCCGGGAGGCGTCCACCGGGGTCGCCTCGTCCTGCTCGCCGACGATGAGCAGCGTCGGCACCCGGATCTCGCGCAGGCGCGCCGTGAGGTCGAGATCGCGGATCGCCGCGGCGGCGCCGGCGAAGCCGCGCGGCGTGGTGCGCGCGATCATGGCCAGCGTGCGCGCGAGCACGTCGGGCCGCGCGGCGACGAAGCCGGGCGTGAACCAGCGGGCGATCACCTCGCCCGGGCTCGCCGCGCCGGCGCCGCCGCCCTCGATCATCGCGATGCGCGCGTCCCAGGCCGGGCGAAGCTCGGGCGGCGTGACGCTGGCCGTGTCGCACAGCGCCAGGCTGGCCACCGCCGCCGGCGCCCGCAGCGCCAGCGCCTGGCCGATCATGCCCCCCAGCGAGAGGCCCACCCAGTGCGTGCGCGCGATGCCGAGCGCGCCCAGCAGCGCCAGCGCGTCGGCCGCCAGCAGGTCCATGCTGTAGGGGCCGGGCGTGGCAGCGCTGCCGCCGTGGCCGCGCACGTCGTAGCGCAGCACGCGGTAGCCGTCGGTGAGTGCGGGCAGCGTCGGATCCCACATCGTGAGATCGGCGGCCAGGCTGTGGGCGAGCGTGACGACCGGCGCGTCCACCGGCCCCTGCAGCGCATAGTGGATGGCGACGCCGTTGGCGTCGATCACGTCGCGGCCGGCTTCGGCGCCTGGGCCAGCGTCCACTCCAGCGCCTCGGCCGCCCGTGCGTCCAGCGGGCGGCCGCGGCGGCGCAGCTGGGCGATGAGCGTGCGGCGCTGCTCCGGCGTGCGGTTCTGGCCGATCTTGAATTTCACCCGCGTGCGCTCGACCGTGAGCCGCACGGCGGCCAGGTGCTCGAGGGCGGCGCGGTACATCGGGTCGGCGGCGGTGACCGCGCGGTAGCCACCCTCCGGCTGGTAGCGGCGCATCAGACGGCCCTGCTGCTCGGCCAGCGCGCCGGCGTCCTCGATCACGCGGGCGGCGCACTCGAAGATCACCGTGCGGTGGTAGGCCGTCGCGTAGATCGCGTTCTCGCGGTCGAGCCAGTGCGAGGGGATGGCGCCCAGCACCTCGTCCACCTCGAAGACGCAGCGCGGGCGGGCGCGCAGGTCGACGGCCTGCTCGTCCGTGCGCACCAGGTGCAGCTCGATCGTGTCCTCGCCCCAGGCGAACGGATAGAGGCCGATGTGCGGGCCGCTCTCCCCCACCGTCACCAGCCGCCCCATCTCCTGGTCGGCCACGAAGCGCTCGACCGCGTCGGCCGGCACGCCGGCGTAGTAGTCGTGGAAGATCATGCGCGCCGGGCCTCCTTCACCATCCGGCAGAAGTACGCGTGCACCGTCGGATCGTCGGTCAGCTCGGGATGGAACGTGGCGACCAGCACCGAGCCCTGCCGCGCCAGCACCGGCTCGCCGTCGTGGCGGGCAAGCGTCTGCACCGCGGGGCCGACGCGACGGATGCGCGGCGCCCGGATGAACACCATCTCCAGCGGCACCTCGCGGCCGTCGAGCGCTGCGCGCCCGACGGTCACGAACGACTCGCGCTGGCGCCCGTAGGCGTTGCGCTCCACGCCGACGTCGATGAAACCGAGCGAGAACTGCGCCGGGTTGCTCACCTCGCGGGCGGTGAGGATCAGGCCGGCGCAGGTGCCGAAGATCGGGCGGCCGTCGGCATGGAACTTCTCGAGCGCCGGCACGAAGCCCCACGCGTCCATCAGCTTGAGCAGCGTGGTGCTCTCGCCGCCGGGGATGATCAGGCCGTCGAGGTCCGCCAGCTGCTCCGGCTTGCGGACTTCGACCGCCTCGGTGTCGCAACGCTCCAGGGCCTTCGCGTGCAGCGCGAAGTCGCCCTGGAGCGCCAGCACGCCAATCTTCACTACCAGCCCCGGGTCTGCAGGAGATCCTTCTCGGCCATCTTGGAGATCTCGAGGCCGGGCATCGCGTCGCCGAGGTCCTCGCTGACCTTCACCAGCACGTCGGGATCCTTGAAGTGCGTGGTGGCCTGCACGATCGCCTTGGCCCGTCGGGCGGGGTCGGCGGACTTGAAGATGCCGGAGCCCACGAAGACCGCCTCGGCGCCCAGCTGCATCATCAGCGCGGCGTCGGCCGGCGTGGCGATGCCGCCCGCCGAGAAGTTCGGCACCGGCAGCTTGCCGGTCCGGGCGATCCAGCGCACCAGCTCGTAGGGCGCGCCGAGGTTCTTGGCCTCGGTCATCAGCTCCTCGGGCCCCAGCGTGGTGAGCCGCTTGACGCCCGACATCACCGCCCGCATGTGGCGCACGGCCTCGACGATGTTGCCGGAGCCGGCCTCGCCCTTGGTGCGGATCATCGCCGCGCCCTCGCCGATGCGCCGCAGCGCCTCGCCGAGGTCGCGGCAGCCGCACACGAACGGGATGCGGAAGGCGAACTTGTCGATGTGAAAGTGCTCGTCGGCCGGCGTGAGCACCTCGGACTCGTCGATGTAGTCCACGCCGAGCGCTTCCAGGATCTGCGCCTCGACGAAGTGGCCGATGCGCGCCTTGGCCATCACCGGGATGGTGACCGCCTTCTGGATCTCCTGGATCTTCTTCACCGGCGACATGCGGGCCACGCCGCCGTCGCGCCGGATGTCGGACGGCACGCGCTCGAGCGCCATCACCGACGCCGCCCCGGCGTCCTCGGCGATCTTCGCCTGCTCGGCGTTGGTGACGTCCATGATGACGCCGCCCTTGAGCATCTCGGCCAGCCCGATGTGCTTGCGATCCGCGATCCGCAGTCCGTTCAGCTCGTCCATGGGTGCCCCCCTCTCGTTGGCGCGCCTCGTTCAGCGCTATACGACCGGGACCATCTCGTGCTCGATGCGTCGCGGCCGCGGCTGCCGCCGCGCCGCCTTGATCGTCTCCGCCAGCCGCCGCACGCCCTCGTCGATGCGGCCGGCCGCCACCGACGCGAATGCCAGCCGCAGCGTGCGCTCGCCGCCGCCGTCGAGGAAGAACGCCGGGCCGGGCGTGAACGCCACGCCCCGCGCGAGCGCCGCCGGCAGCAGCGTCGTGGCGGTGAGCCCGGCCGGCAGCGTCAGCAGCAGCGAGAAGCCGCCCTGCGGCTCCGTCCACGTCACGCCGTCCGGCATGCGCCGCCGCAGCGCGGTCAGCAGCAGCGTGCGCCGCCGGGCGTACTCGGCGGTCAGGCGGCTGGCGTGGCGCTCGAGCAGCCGCCGCTCGCAGAAGCGGTGCACGGCCGCCTGCAGCAGCGCGCTGGTGTGCAGGTCGGCCAGCTGCTTGGCGGCCTGCAGGCGCTCGACGAGCGGCGGCGGCGCCACCAGCCAGCCCAGCCGCAGGCCCGGGAACAGGATCTTCGAGAACGTGCCGATGTGGATCACGATGCCGGCCCGGTCGGCGGCCTTCAGCGGAATGCCCGGCCGCGGGCCGTAGTGCAGCCCGCCGTCGAAGCCGTCCTCGACGATCGGCACCTGGTGCCGCGTGGCCGCCGCCATCAGCCGTCGCCCGGCCTCGGGCTCGAGCGTGAGCCCGGTGGGATTCTGCGCGCTCGACTGGCAGTAAAACAGCTTGGGCCCCTGCCGCTCGCAGAGGCGCTCGAACACGTCGGGCCGCGGCCCGGCGGCGTCCCAGTCCACCGGCAGCAGCCGGGCGCCGGCGGCGCG
>DASSLH010000199.1:0-3159 GCA_035689625.1 Candidatus Methylomirabilota bacterium
TTGGCATTCGGTCTGGTTGCACTGCACGAAGTAGCCCTGGGACCGCCCGAAGCCGCCGTGGCGCTTGAGGCGGATCAGCACGGTCTCGGAGACCACCTCGCAGAAGAATTCCCTGGCGCGACCTCGACTCACGTGTTCCCCCTCATCGGCGGCCGCTGGAGCAGCCACGACCGTTCCACGATACGCCCAGCGCTCGCCCCAGACAACAACGGTGACGCCCCCAGGCCTGGCGCTGCGGCCCGTATTTTCGAGTCGAACGCCTCCTCGAATTCCGCTATATTGTTGCGGTGGCGCACGGTCTGCGCCAACGTTTCCGGGGAGGGCTCGACCATTGCGTCGCTCTGAGAAGGGCTTCGGTGGTGTTGCCTCGGCAGTGCTGCTGCCCACCGTGCTCGTGGTCGCCCTCAGCGGGTGCGGCACGTTCTCGGGACTGCTCAAGTCCGACGACTCGCCGACCGCGGGCGCGCCCGTCGTGCAGACCGCCGCCGCCGATCCGCAGCCGGCCTCGGCCCCCGCCCCGGACGAGCGCCCGGCCGAGCCCGCCGCGCCGTCGAGCGTCTCCCCCGACGTCGCCCCCGCCGGCACCACGCTGGCCGCCGTGCCGCCGCTCGAGGTGCTGCCGCTGCAGGCGCGCGCCGACGACGAGGAAGGCTCGGCGCTGGCCCAGCGCGCCACCGACGCCGCCGACCAGATGGAAGAGGACTACGACCCCTGGGAGTCGTTCAACGAGAAGATGTTCTCGTTCAACCGCAACCTGGACAAGTACGTGCTGAAGCCCGCCGCGCGCGGCTACCGCTTCGTCATGCCGGAGCCCTGGCAGGTGCTGATCAGCAACGGCTTCTCGAACATCAACTTCGTGCCCCGGCTCGTGAACAGCCTGCTGCAGGCCAAGTGGGGTGGCGCCGGCCGCGAGCTGAGCCGCTTCCTCATCAACAGCACCGCCGGCGTCGGCGGCCTGTTCGATCCGGCCAAGGACTACTGGGGCATCGAGAAGAGCCGCGAGGACTTCGGCCAGACGCTCGGCGTGTGGGGCGCTCCGGCCGGGCCGTACCTGGTGCTCCCGCTCATGGAGCCGCTGACCGTCCGGGACGGCATCGGCAAGGCCGTGGACGGGGCGATGGACCCGCTGAGCTACGTGCTGCCCTTCTTCTGGGACCGGCTGGGGATGAAGGCCGGTGACACGCTGAACGATCGCGCGCTCAACTACGACCTGTTCCAGGGCTTCGAGGAGAGCGTGATCGACATGTACAGCGCCGTCCGGCACGGGTACCTGCAGCGCCGCCAGCAACTGATCAAAGAGTAGCGGCACCTCCGGAGGTCCGCACCGTTTGACCCGGCGCAGCTGGACCGGCGGCCTGGCCGCCGGACTGATCGTCCTCGTCGCTGTTGCCTCCGCGCTGCTCTCTCGCGCCGGAGCCGCGCCGCCGTCTGAACCGCGCGAGACCGCCTCGAAGGAAGCCCCGCCGCGCGAGATCGTCTCCGGCCGCCAGCTCTTCGTCACGCACTGCGTGGCCTGTCACGGCGACGCCGGGCACGGCGACGGGCCCTCGGCCACGGGGCTGGCAACCAAGCCGGCCAACCTCGCCGACGGCCGGCTGATGAACGGGCTGCCGGACACGTTCCTCGTCAACATCATCCTGCACGGCGGCGCCGCCGAGGGCCTGGCGCCGACGATGCCGCCGTTCGTGCCGTACCTGGGCGAGGCCCAGGCGCACGATCTCGTCGCCTACGTCCGCACGCTGGCCGACCCGCCGCTCAAGCCCGCCGACGCGCGCGCGCTCGTCACGGTGCCGGGAGCGCCGCGTCAGCCGATCTTCTTCAGCCACCTCATCCACGCCGGCTCGTTCAAGATCGACTGCCAGTACTGTCACGTGGACGCGCGTCGCTCGGAGTACGCGGGCCTGCCGTCGGTCGAACGCTGCCTGGGCTGCCACAAGATCATCGGCGTGCAGGACAATCCCGAGATCGGCAAGATCCACGAGTTCGCGCGCAACGCCCAGCCGATCCCGTGGGTGCGCGTGTTCAAGGTGCCCGAGTTCACGCACTTCCCGCACAAGGCGCACATTCGCGCCGAGCTGGCCTGCCAGACCTGCCACGGCCCCATCGAGCGCATGCGCGTCGTCGGCTCGCCGACCGGGCCCCGGCTGCTCAACGACCTGGCGCGGCTGGTGGGCATGAAGCCGTCGCCGCCCCCCCTGACGATGGGCTGGTGCGTGGACTGCCACCGGCAGCAGAACGCCACGCGCAAGATGCAGGCCCCGCTGGACTGCGTCGTCTGCCACCACTGAGCCCGCTAGCGGGCTCGGGCGCAGGCTGACAACTCTCCGCCCCCGCCGTCAGTCGGCGGAGGCCTTGAAGTACCTGGCGGCGGGGTGGTGGAAGACGAGCGCGGAGACCGAGGCCTCGGGATCCATCATGAAGCCCTCGGTCAGCGCGATGCCGATCTCCTCGGGCCGCAGCAGGCGCCAGAGCGTCGCCTGGTCGGCGAGGTCGGGACAGGCCGGATAGCCGAACGACACGCGCAGGCCCCGGTAGCGCGCCTTGAGCTTGTCGGCGACGGACAGGTCGGGCGGATCGGGGAAGCCCCACAGCGTGCGCAGCCGCGCGTGCAGCCACTCGGCGAACGCCTCGGCGCACTCGACAGCCAGCGCCTGCAGCACGTGCGAGCGCAGGTAGTCGCCGCGCTCCTTCCAGGCCGCCGCCCGCTCGCGGACGCCGGCGCCGCAGCTGACCGCGAACAGCGCCACGAAGTCGTCGCGGTCGTCGCGCACGTAATCGGCCAGGCAGAGCCGTTCGCCGGCCGGCTGGCGCGGGAACGTGAAGCGCGCCGTCTCGGCCCCGTCCGGGGCGAAGAGCGTGAGCGTCTCTCCCGCCGCGCGAGCCCGATACCACTGGTAGACGCCATGGGCGTGGAGCAGGCCGTCGCGCGCCGCCTCGGCCTGCACCTGCTCGACGACCGCGCGCAGCTCCTCGGCCTTGGCGTCGTGGGTCTCCAGCAGGCGCGTGACCGCTCCCCGCAGGCCCAGGTGCTTGCCGTAGAGCATCTGGAGATTCAGGTACGGGAACAGGTGCGACAGCGGCACCTCGCGCAGGACGTGGCGCTCGAGGTCGGGCGGCGTCGGCGCCTCCACGCGCGGCGTCCGCGCGGCCGGTGCCGCC
>DASSLH010000200.1:0-2362 GCA_035689625.1 Candidatus Methylomirabilota bacterium
CTGGCTCGGCGTCGATTTCAAGGTCTTCTCCTACCGGCCCTCGCTCATCGGCCTGGGCCTGATCAACGTCGCCTTCGCCTTTGCGCAATGGGAGCGCCACGGCCGGCTGGCGGCGCCGCTCGTGGTCTACGAGGCGTTCACGCTGCTATACCTGGCCAACTACTTCCAGTTCGAGCAGGGCATGCTCTTCACCTGGGACGTGCTCGAGGAGCGCTTCGGCTGGGCGCTCGTCTGGGGCGACTACGTGCTGGTGCCGTTCTTCTACAGCCTGCCGGGCTGGTATCTCGTCGACCGTCTCACGCGGCTGTCGCCACTGGCGATCGTCGGGCTGGCGGCGCTCTACGCGCTCGGCTTCTGGCTCTTCCGCGGCGCCAACGGGCAGAAGCATCGGTTCAAGCTCGATCCGGCGGCGCGCGTCTGGGGGCGGCCGCCGGAGACGCTCGGGGGCCGCCTGCTGGTGTCGGGCTTCTGGGGCGTCGGCCGCAAGCTGAACTACACGGGCGAGCTGCTGCTCTACTACGCCTGGACGCTGCCGTGCGGGTTCGCCTCGCCGGTGCCCTACCTGCCGGCGCTCTGGCTCACGGTCTTCTTCCCCCACCGTGCGCGGCGCGACGACCGGCGCTGCCACGCCAAGTACGGGCCGCTCTGGGACGCCTACTGCGCGCGGGTGCGCTGGCGGATGCTGCCGTTCGTGTGGTAGACACGAGCCCCATGGCGAGCGCCGCTCGCGTCTGGGACGTCTGCATCGTCGGCGCCGGGCCCGCGGGCGCGACGTGCGCGTACTACCTGGCCCGGCGCGGCCGCCGCGTACTGCTGCTGGAGCGCGAGCGGTTCCCGCGCGACAAGCTCTGCGGCGACGCCGTCTGCACACGCGCGCAGATCCACCTCGAGCGCATGGGCGTGCTGGCCGAGGTGCTGGCCGCCGGCGAGGGGCACTGGGCCGGCGTCGGCGGATTCGTGAGCCCGCGCGGCCTCACCTACATCGGCAGCTCGGTGGAGAACGGGCGCAAGCCGCTGGTCATCGCCATCAAGCGCTACGCGCTCGACGTGCGCGTCGCCCGGGCCGCGGCCGCCGCCGGCGCCACGCTGGTGGAGGGCTCGGCGGTCTCCGGCGCCGAGTTCTCGGCGGCGGAGGGCACCTGGACGGTGCGCTGCGCGCCGCCGGCCGCCACGACGCACCGCGCGCGCGTGCTGGTCACCGCCGACGGCTCGCTGGCGCGCCTGGCCCGCGCGCTCGGCGTGATCACGACGCCGCCCGACGGCGTGTGCAGCCGGGAGTACGTCGAGGCCGGCAGCTTCGACTTCACCGCCGACGGCGTGCTGTTCTATCCGCGCGCGATCCTGCCCGGCTACGTCTCGCTCTTCCGCATCGCCGGCGGTGAGCTCAGCGTGTGCTGCTACGTGCTGCCCGGCGGCCCGACCGCGCTGACCGATCTCAAGGCGACCCACGATGCGCTGCTGTCGAGCGATCCACACGTGAGCCGCGCGCTGGGCCCGCGCGCGAAGCTCGCCCCGATGCGAGCGGCGCCTCTGCGGCTGGGCGGGGTGCCGCGCAGCTACGGCGATCACCTGCTGCTGGTCGGCGACGCCGCCGGCCACATCGATCCGCTCACGGGCGAGGGCATCCAGTACGCGATGGACGGCGCCGAGCTGGCCGCCGAGACGCTCGACGAGGCGCTGGCCGCCGGCAACCTGCGCGCGAGCGTCCTGCGCCGCTACCACGAGCGCTGGATGGCCGCCTTCGGCCGGGACTTCCGCTGGTCGCGCGCGATGGCCGTCGCCTCGGCACGCGTGCCCTCCATGCTGGATGGGTGCGCGGCGCTCATGCAGAAGCGCGGCAGCGAGTTCCTGCTGGAGTGGGCGGACGCGATGACGGGCGCCCTGCCCAAGCGCACGTTCCTGCGACCGGGGCTGGCGGGGCCGATGCTGCTGGAGACGGCGCGCCAGTGGTGGCGCCCGGGCGCTGCTAGGGCGACTGCGTCGTCTCCGTGGTGACGACGGGCGCGCCCCGGCCGCCCAGCTCGGCCAGCAGCGCGCGCGCGCGGGGCGCGTCGCTGACCGTCCAGCGTGGAAGGTCGCTCGGCGTCGGCTCCTCCACGATGCGCTGCAGCTCGCGGCGCGCGTCGCTCCAGCGCTTCGTCGCCAGGTAGAGCTTCGCCAGCTCGAGCCGCGCCCCGGTGCGGTGCGGGTCGAGCTCGATCGCGTGCCTGAAGTAGGCCTCGGCCTTCGCGCGATCCCCGCCCATCATAGCCGGCAGCCCGGCGGCGATGCCGCCGGCCAGGACGAGGCCGTCCACGCTGGCGGGATTGAGCTGCAACACCGTGGCCGACTCCTCGCGGATCGTGCCGAGCGTGGCGAGGGC
>DASSLH010000201.1:0-2023 GCA_035689625.1 Candidatus Methylomirabilota bacterium
GCGAGCGCCAGGTAGGCCAGCGCGCCGGCGGTGTACACGAGCGCGCGCGGCGTCGAGCGCCACGCCAGCGCCGCCGCGCGGGGCGCGCTCAGCGGCAGCGGCGCCGGCATCGGATGCAGCGCGAGCTTCACCCACTGGCGCGCGCGCTGCCGCCAGGACGTCGCGTGGGTCCAGCGGGCGAGCAGGCTCGGCAGCGGCGCGTCGCCGCCGAGCAGCCGGCTCAGCTCCCAGCGCAGCAGCGCCGCCATCGCCGGCACGGCGGCCTCGATCTCGGCGCGCACCCACTTGCGCCGGGCGTCGGGCGGCCCCGGCGGCAGCAGCTCGCCGGCGTCGGGCGCCAGCTTCAGTCGCGCGGCGCGCGCCAGCTCCTCGGCGAAGCCGGCCGGCAGCAGCGCCGCCAGCGCCGGCTCGCGGGTGAGCAGCGCGTCGAACGCAGCGGGGCGCGCGGCGTACGAGGTCACGTGACGGCCGTCGAAGGCCAGCGCCGAGCCGGCCAGGTCCAGCGTGAGCTTGACGCGCTGGTAGGCCGCGTCGAGGAGGGCGGGGCCCTCGAGCGTCTCGGCGTGATCCCAGGCCTCCAGCTGCTCGATCGTGCGGTTGAACAGCAGGTGCAGCGCATCCTCCCGCGGGATGTCGGCGGCGGTGAACGCCGGGATGCGCTGCAGCAGGTCGCGCGGGCCCGCGATGACCCGACCGTGCGCGCGCAGGTCGTGCACGAAGATCGAGGGCCGCGCCTTGGCTCGCAGATAGGCCTCCTCGACGGGGCCGAACTCGAGGTCCACGTCGAGATCGGGACCGCCAAGCACGGGGCCCGCCTCGCGGCTCCAGCGCGCGAAGGCGGGCCGCAGCGCACGGTAGTCACGGCCGCGCGGCAGCACGACGAGGAACTCGACGTCGCCGAGCACGCGGCGGCGGCCGTCCTGGAGGGCGATCACGGTGCCCTCGCCGCGCGAGAAGCTGCCGGTGAGGATCAGGCCGACGAGGCGCGGGCCGAGCCGGTCGCGCAGGAAGCCGACGGCGCGCTCGACCGCCGCCCGCACGGCCGTGTCCGCTTGCGCGTCCCGGCACAGGCGCCCGGCCGGCATCAGGCGGCTCCGGCGCGCGCGAGGGCGCGGCGCGCGAGACGATCGAGGACGAGGGCGGCGGCGATCTCCGCCAGCGGCGACAGGCCGCCGAGGCTCGTGAGCACGAGATCGGCGAGCGCGCGCGTGGGCTCCACGTAGGTGGCGTGGGCGTCGCGCACGGTGGCCTCCAGCTGGGTGAGCACGGAGGCCGGCGTGCGCCCGCGCTCGGCGACGTCGCGCGCGAGCCGGCGCTCGAAGCGCACCGCCTCCGGCGCGTCCAGGAAGATGCTGAGGTCGAGCGCCGCCCGCACGCGCGGATCCCAGAGCAGCAGGATGCCCTCGACGACGACGACGGCGGCGGCGGCGACGCGCGCGTCCTCGCCGAGGCGGCAGTGGGTCGCGAAGCAGTAGCGCGGCGGCCGCACCGCCACGCCGGCCCGCAGGGCGGCGAGGTGGGCCAGGAACAGCTCCTGGTCGAAGGCGTCCGGCACGTCGTAGTTCACGCTCGCGCGCTCGGCCGGCGGCAGCGCCGAGCGATCGCGATAGTAGGCGTCGTGACACAGCCGCGTCACGGGCTGGGGCGCCAGCGCTGTGACCAGCGCCGAGGCCAGGCTGCTCTTGCCGCTGCCGCTGCCGCCGGCGAGGCCGACCAGCAGCGGCGCCAGGGGCTGGTGCGTGACCTCGCCGCGCTTCATGCCGCCGCCGGCGCCGCCAGGTCGGCCGTCCGCGCCCACAGCGACTCCCACGAGCGCGCGATCGCCATCCACGTGTAGCGCCGCTCCACGAGCTGGCGCGCGTTGGCGGCCAGCGTGGCGGCCACGACGGGCTCGCGCAGCACCAGCAGCGCGGCCTCGGCCAGCTCCTCGTCGCTCTCGGCCGGGAGCAGGTGATGGCCGGGAAGCACGTGGGTGAGCCCCGACAGGCAGCGCCGCGCGGCGACGACCGGGGTGCCGAGCGCC
>DASSLH010000202.1:0-6372 GCA_035689625.1 Candidatus Methylomirabilota bacterium
CGCGGCGGAACGCGTCGTCCACCGCCGCCGCGTCGCCGGCCTCGGACTCCACGCAGACGTTCGAGCCGTGCTCGTCCCACAGCGTGGGCGCGCCGGGCGCCGTCGCCTCGCCCGCGGTCGTCGTCACCCCGAGCGGCCGCCAGTCCACGGCCACGCGCTCGGCGCCGTCGCGCGCCGCGGCCGGCGTGTCGGCGATCACCATCGCCACCGGCTCGCCGACGAAGCGCGCGCGGTCGGCCGGCAGCGGGCGGTGCGCCGAGACGAAGAATTCGGCGCCCTCGGGATGCCTGAGCGGCACCTCGTGCGGGTTCGTGGGGACCGGCCGGTGCGGGATCGGCGCCAGGTCGGCGGCGTCGGCGCCCGTGAAGACAGCCCGCACGCCGGGGACGTTCAGCGCCGCCGTCGCGTCGATCCCGCCGATGCGCGCGTGGGCGTGCGGCGAGCGCACGAACGCCGCGTGGAGCTGGCCCGGGAGGTTGACGTCGTCGGTGAACCGGCCGCGGCCGGTGACGAGCCGGCCGTCCTCGACGCGGCGGACCGCGCGGCCGATGCCCTGCGGCGCGCCGCTCAGAGCGGCCAGCCCAGCCACTCGCAGATGCCGCGGCCCATCACCCAGGCGAGGTCCTCGCCCCCGAGCCACGGCAGGTGCTCGGTGAACAGCGTGATGCACTCGTAGTAGGTGCAGGGCATGCGTGTGAGGTCCGTGCCCCAGAACGTCCGGCGCGGCCCGAAGGCGTCCACCAGCGTGCGGATGTGCGGGTGCAGGTCGCGGAACGGATATTTCTCGTTCGAGAGCGACGGCATGCCGGAGGCTTTCACGGCGACGTTGGGGTGCTTGGCCAGCGCGCAGACCGCCGGCAGGTCCTCCCAGACCCTGGGGCCCTTGCCGCGCACGTTGAGGCCGACGTGATCGATGACCAGCCTGAGGCCGGGATGGCGGCCGGCGATGCGATCGAGGTGGTCGAGCATGCCGGGCATGAGCACCATCAGCGGCACGCCGGCGCGCTCGGCGGCCGGCCACAGCCAGTCGGCGGTGCCGTCGGACAGGAAGTGACGGTAGTGCTCGTTGTGGAACGTGTGGCGCATGCCGAGCATGCCGGGCTGCTTGCGCCAGTCGGCGACCCGGGCCCGGCTGGCCGGATCGGCGAGCGCCAGGCGGCCCATCACGCCGAAGCGATCGGGGTGGCTGCGGGCGGCGTCGAGCGCGACGTCGTTGCGGTCGCCCTCCCAGGACGGCGGTACCACGACGACCCGCCGCACGCCGGCCAGGTCCATCTGGAACAGCATCGCCTCCTTGCCGATCGGGTAGGGCTTCTGCGCCTCCTGCGCGCGGCCGGGTTGCCACGGGCGCTGCGGCGAGTCGGCGGCCCAGAGGTGCACCTGCGAGTCGACGATGTCCATGCTCGTGCTCCTCGGATCAGAGTCTGCGCGTGATGCGCTCGACCGCCTCGGCCGTCTGCTCGCGCGAGCCGAAGGCGGTCAGCCGGAAGTAGCCCTCGCCGCTGGGCCCGAAGCCGGAGCCCGGCACGCCGACCACGTGGGCGCGCGTGAGCAGCGTGTCGAAGAAGTCCCACGACGTCGTGCCGGCCGGCGTGCGCAGCCACAGGTACGGCGCGTTGCGGCCGCCGTGGACGGTGAAGCCGGCCGTCCGCAGGCCGTCGAGGATCAGGCGCGCGTTCTCCATGTAGTAGTCGATGAGCGCGCGGACCTGCTTGGCCCCCTCGTCGCTGAACACCGCGGCGGCCGCCCGCTGGATCGGATAGGGCGGGCCCTGGTACTTGATGGCCGTCCGCCGGTGCCAGAGCGCGTTGAGGCTCGCGAGCGTGCCGTCGGCGAAGCGGCCGCGCGCCTGCCTGGGCACGACGGTGTAGGCCAGGCGCAGGCCGGTGAAGCCGGCGTTCTTGGAAAAGCTGCGGCTCTCGATGGCGACCTCGCGGGCGCCGTCGATCTCGTAGATCGAGTGAGGCACCTCGGCGTCGGCGATGTAGGCCTCGTAGGCGGCGTCGAACAGGATGAGCGCGTCGTTGGCCCGGGCGTACTCCACCCAGCGCGCCAGCGCCGCCCGGCTGGCGACGGCGCCGGTGGGGTTGTTCGGATAGCAGAGGTAGATCAGGTCCACGCGGCGCTCGGGCAGCGCCGGCTCGAAGGCGTTGTCGGCGGTGCAGGGCAGGTAGACCATGCCGGCGTAGCGCCCGGCGGCGTCGGCGGCGGCGCCGCGGCCGGCCAGGACATTGGCGTCGGCGTAGACCGGGTAGACCGGGTCCATCAGCGCGACGACGCAGTCGCCGGCGAACAATTCCTGAAGGTTGGCGCTGTCGCTCTTGCCGCCGTCGCTGATGAAGATCTCGTCGGTCCCCAGCGTCACCCCGCGGGGCGCGAAGTCGTGACGCGCGATCTCGGCGGCGAGCCACTCGTAGCCGGTGTAGGGGCCGTAGCCCTTGAACGTCTCGGGCCGCGCCAGCTCGTCCACCGCCTCGTGCAGCGCGCGCACCACGGCCGGCGGCAGCGGGCGGGTGACGTCACCGATGCCGAGGTTGATGAGGCGGGCGCCGGGCTGGGCGTCGGTGAACGCCTTGGTCCGGCGCCGGATCTCGCTGAACAGATAGCCGGCGTTGAGGTTGCGGAAGGCGTCGTTCAGCCGGACCACGGGCGGATCATACATGACATCGCGAATACGTACATTGACCGCGCCCCCCGGACGGGATCATGGTGGACGCACCGGACATGTGGGGAGCGCTCGCGTACCTGTACTTGCTGCGCGTCCCGATCCTGACGTGGCTCGTGCTGATCGGGCTGGCGCCGCTCTCGGTGTGGGGGACCGCGCCTTTGGCGCCGGTCTTCCGCGGCCTGTTCGACGTCATCCCGGCCGTCGACGACGGGCTCGGTCCGGGGCTGCTGCCCGCGCGGATCGTCCTGGCGTTCTTCTTCGTCACGCTGCAGGCCCTCATGGCGGCGGCGGCCGTCGGCGTCACGGCCCGGCTGGTCCTGTTCGAAGGTGTCGAGCGTTTCAAGACCGAGCCCATGGCGTATCCGGGCGCCGTGAATCTATTGTTACGTCTCGTCCCGGCCGCGGCGGCGGTCACGCTGATCGCCGGCATCTGGTCGCAGTCCCTCGACGGGCCCGGCCTCGGGCGCATCGCGGCGATGGGCCTGGGCACCCTCGCGGGCCTGGTGGGCTTCTGGCTCCTCGCCGTGCCGTTGCAGGCCTTCGTGCGGCGCCGGGTGGCGCTCCGCCTCGCCGCCCGCGCCCCGGCCGGGCCGACCGCACGGCCGAAGACGTTCCTCGCCGCCGGCTATCTGCGAGCGGACAATCAGCTGCACGAGCCGCACGTGCACGCCATCCTTCAAGCGATCGCCTCGGCTGGCGTGTACATCGGGCTGCTCTTCTTCAAGCTGATCCAGACGCAGGTGCCCTGGGTGCCCACGCTCTGTCTCGTCCTGACGCTCCTGATCCTGGTGTGTTACGTCCTGGCGGCGGCGGCGTTCTTCCTCGATCACTTCCGGCTGCCCGTCCTCCTCGTGGCCGTCGTCGCCTTCTCGCTGGTCGGGCTCTCGGCGCGCGCGGACAGCTTCTACACGACGACGCCGCGCGGCTCGCCGGATTGCGGTCCGGCCAACCCGCCGTCCGAGCAGCTCACGCGCGCGCCGGAGGGCCATCGCGGCCCGGTGGTGCTGGTGGCCGCGACCGGCGGCGGCATCCAGGCCTCGGCGTGGACGGCCCGCGTGCTGGCCGGGCTGCACCAGGCGACGCAGCACGACGCCGTCCGCTTCGACGGCGCCGTGCGGCTCGTCAGCGCCGTCTCCGGCGGATCGGTCGGGGCGCTCTTCGCGCTCGACGTCTGGGGCCACGACGTCCCGGGTCAGCTGCCGCCGCTGGGCATGAACGCGAGCGACCTGAACGCGTACCCGCTCGTGCGCAAGGCCGAGGCCTCGTCGCTCGACGACGTCGGCTGGGGCCTCGTGTATTCCGACGTCGCCTTCTCGGTGCTGCCGATGGTGCGGCTGTCGGAGTCGCTGCTGACCAGCGATCGCGGATCGGCGCTCGAGAGCGCCTGGCACCGCCGCCTGGCGGCGCCCACGTCGATGTCGCGGTGGCGGGCCGACGCCGTGGCCGCCCGCCGCCCGGCGGTCATCTTCAACGCGACGCTGGTCGAGAGTGGCGAGCGGCTGCTGGTGGCCACCACCGACTTCGAGCGCGACGGCGGGGCCAACCCCGGCCGCCGGGACTTTCGAACGCTCTACTGCGATCGCGACATCGGCGTCGCCACGGCCGCCCGGCTGTCGGCGACGTTCCCCTACGTGTCGCCGGCCGCGCGGATCCTGCGCGAGGGCGGGCCCCGGCGGCCCGAATACCACGTGGTGGACGGGGGCTACTACGACAACTACGGCATGGCGACGCTGGTGGAGTGGCTCGACGACGCCCTCCGCCACGCCGGGCCCGCCGGCGTGCCCCCGATCCTGATCGTGGAGATCCGGGCCAAGCCGATCGGCGACGCCGCCGAGCCGACCGGCGCGCGCGGCCTGTCCTTCCAGGCGCTGCAGCCGCTGCTCACGATGCTCGCGGTCTGGGGCACCGGCCAGCTCTCGCACAACGAGCTCGACGCCAGCCTGGTCGAGCGCAGCCGGTCGTGGGGGCGGAGCGCTCCGGTGCGGCGCGTGATCTTCGAGTTTCCCAGCCGCGACGTCTACGGCGTGCCCATCCGGCCGCCGCTGTCGTGGCATCTCACGCCGGAGGACCGCGCCAATCTGCAGTGGGCGTGGGAGCAGCACATGGACCGGTGCTCGCAGCTCGTGCGCGACTTCCTCCGCGGGGCCCTGCCCGCCGGGCCGGACGACTCGCCGGCCGCGCTGCGATGCTCCGACTGAGCCGCTGGGCCTCGATCGCGGGATTGCTGATGATCGTCGCCGCCGTGGTGGTCGTCGGCGGCGGACGCTTCTGCGCCCGCAAGCTGCCGCACGGCCTGAGCCAGCCGGGGCTGGCCATGCAGCTCGCGGCCTCGCGCGAGGACGTCGAGCAGATCGTGGGGCTCAAGATCTGGTGCGCCGGCGCGTCGCCGGCGGGGGCCCGGCCCGACTGCCTGGCGAATGCCAGCACGCTGTACGCGCAGCAGTGGCGCGATGTCGTCTTCATCCCGATCTACGTCGCGTTCCAGGTGCTGATCGGCGCCCTGGTGTGGCGCTCCGGGCGCTTCCGCCTGCTCGCGGCCCTCGGCATCGTCGCCGTCGTCATCGCCGGCCTGGCCGACGCTCGCGAGAACGTCGCGATCATCCGCATCCTGGGACCGGATCCCGTGTGCACGGTCATGCCGCGCCCGTGGGCCCTGCTCAAGTGGCGCCTGCTCACGCTCGTCCTGGCGGCGAACGCGGCGCTCCTCGTCCGGACGAGCGCGACGCTGCGCGGCCTCGGCCGCTGGGCCGCCTACGCCGCCGCGGCGCTGGCCGTCGCGACGCTGTACTTCGTGGGCATGCAGCTGCTGTGGGCGGACGACACCTATCTGGAGACCGCGCTGCCGGTCGTGGCGGCGACGGCGGTGATGCTGTGGCTGGCGGTGGCCGGCCTCGCCTGGTTTCCCGCCGGGCTGCTGCCGGCGCTCGACGTGCTCGCGCGCGAGACGCGGGCGCGGCGGATCGCCGCCTGGCCGGAGCCCGCGGGACCGGGCCCCGGATCGGACCCGGCCGCCGCCGAAGATCAGGTCACGAGGCCGTAGAACTCGGCGGCGTTGTCGCAGGTGATCTTGCGCGTGACGTCGGCGGGCAGGTGGCCGAATTGCTCGGCGATGTACTTCGAGGACTCCGGCCACACGCCGTCGGTGTGCGGGTAGTCGGAGGCCCACATCAGCGTCTCGGCGCCCATCTCGTCGATCAGCCGCGTGCCGATGCGGTCGAACTGGAACGTCGCCTTGCACTGCCGCCGCCAGTAGTCGCTGGGCCGCATCTTCAGGCCGAGGTCGCGGAAGCGGTCCTCCCACTCGAAGTCCATGCGGTCGAGCGCGTAGGGGATCCAGCCGATGCCGCTCTCGCCGAACGAGATCTTCAAGGTCGGATACCGCTCGAGCACGGCTGAGCCGACGATCGCGGACAGGATGTTGACCAGGTTCATCTGAAATCCGCAGACACCCTGGAACAGCGCGGCCCGGCGGGCGAGGTTGGTGGTCGCCTTCTCGCGCACGCTCTGCGGCACGCTGGGGAACGTGTGGAAGTGCAGCGGCAGGTTCACCTCGCTGACGGCCTGCCAGAGCGGCTCCCAGCACGGATGCCACATCGGCTCCATGTCCCACGAGCACGAAAGCTCGAGCCCGCGCAGGCCCAGCTTCGCAACGCGACGCACCTCTTGCACGGCTGCGTCGATGTCGCCGTACGGCAGGCAGGCCA
>DASSLH010000203.1:0-8716 GCA_035689625.1 Candidatus Methylomirabilota bacterium
AGAAGTCGTTGTACCAGATGCCGAGCAGGCCGAGGAGCACGGGGAGGTTCTTGTCCAGCGGGGCCGTCCGGAAGTGCTCGTCCATCGCGCGGAAGCCGCCGAGCATCTGCTGGAAGTTGTCGGGGCCGATCGCCACCATCAGCGCCAGGCCGATGGCCGAGTCGTAGGAGTAGCGGCCGCCGACCCAGTCCCAGAACTCGAACATGTTGGCGGTGTCGATGCCGAACTTCGACACCTCGGCCGCGTTGGTGGACACGGCCACGAAGTGCTTGGCCACCGCCTTGTCGTCCTTCAGCGTGGCCAGCGACCACGCGCGGGCGGCCCTGGCGTTGGTCAGCGTCTCCAGCGTCGTGAACGTCTTGGAGGCGACGATGAACAGCGTCTCGGCGGCGTCCAGGTCCTGGGTGGCCTCGTAGAAGTCGGCGGGGTCCACGTTGGACACGAAGCGCACGGTCAGGTTGCGGTCGGTGTAGGGGCGCAGCGCCTCGTAGGCCATGACCGGGCCGAGGTCGGAGCCGCCGATGCCGATGTTGACGACGTTGCGGATGCGCTTGCCGGTGTGGCCCTTCCACTCGCCGCTGCGGACGCGGTCGGCGAAGCCGGCCATCTTGTCGAGCACGGCGTGCACCAGCGGCACCTGGTTCTCGCCGTCGACGACGATCGAGGCGCCCTTGGCGGCGCGCAGCGCCACGTGGAGCACGGCGCGCTTCTCCGTGATGTTGATCTTCTCGCCCTTGAACATGGCGTCCCGGCGCGCGGCCACGCCGGCGTCCTCGGCCAGCGCGACGAGCAGCCGCAGCGTCTCGTCGGTCATCCGGTTCTTGGAGTAGTCGAGGAAGAGCCCGGCGCCCTCGACGGTCATCCGCTCGCCCCGCTTGCCGTCCTGGGCGAACAGCGTGCGCAGGTGCACGTCCTTGATCTGCTGGTAGTGCGTCTGGAGCGCTTTCCAGGCGGGGCGGCTGGTGAGGGTGCTCACGGCGTCGTCCTCCTTGGTCGTCTTAGCGTCGGGTCAGCGTTCGAGCCCGGCCAGCCTGCCACACCATCACCGCGTGGGCCATGCCGACGAACAGGCCGGTGCCGACGACACCCGGGATGTCGAGCAGCGCGCGGTCGAGCTTCGCAGGATCCGGGATCGACTGCACGGCGGCGTCGAGGATCAGGTTGCCGTTGTCGGTGACCCAGGGCTTGCCGTCCTTGGGCCGCACCACCGGCGGGTAGCCCATCTCGGTGAGCCGGCGAGTGACGAACGGCACCGCGAACGGCACCACCTCGACCGGCAGCCGGCCCCGCCCGCCCAGGACCTTGACGAGCTTCTCCTCGCCGACCAGCACGATGAAGCGGCGCGCGGCGGCCGCCACGATCTTCTCGCGCACGAGCGCGCCGCCGAAGCCCTTGACGAGGTCCAGCTGGGGGTCGACCTCGTCGGCGCCGTCCACAGCGACGTCGAGGCTCACCGGCTGCTCGACCAGCGGAATGCCCAGCTGCCGCGCCAGCGAGGCCGAGGCCTCGGAGGTCGGCACGCCGGTGACGCGCAGGCCCGCCTGCACGGCCTTGCCGAGCGCGTGGATGAACGCGGTCGCCGCCTGGCCGGTGCCCAGGCCCACGACCGTGTTCGACGTGATCTCCGTCAGCGCCGCGGCGCCGAGCGCCGCCGCCTCCTGATCAGTCATCGCCGCCCTCCCCAGGGCGCCCACTATAATGGATTCGATGAGCCGGGGCGAAGAACACTACCACCAGGAGCGCGCCCGCATCGAGCAGGGCCACGTCAAGTACCGCGACAAGCTGCGCGCGGAGGGCAAGCTGTTCGTCCGCGACCGGCTCAAGCTCCTGCTCGATCCCGGCAGCGAGTTCCAGGAGGACTGGCTGTTCGCCCGCAGCCAGGAGGCCGACACGCCGGCCGACGGCGTGGTGACCGGCGTCGGCAAGGTCGGCGGGCGGACCGTGGCGATCATGGCGAACGACTACACGGTGAAGGCCGGCTCCTGGGGCGAGAAGACGGTGCTGAAGATCGTGCGGATCCAGGAGAAGGCCGCGCGGCTCGGCGTGCCGATGCTCTACCTGGTGGACGCCGCCGGCGGCCGCATCTCCGAGCAGATCAAGATCTTCCCCGGTCGCTTCCACGCCGGCCGGATCTTCTACAACGAGGTCCAGCTCTCCGGCGTCGTGCCGCAGGTCTGCATCCTGTTCGGGCCCTCGCCGGCCGGCTCGGCGTACCTGCCGGCGCTGACCGACGTCGTCATCATGGTGGACGGCAAGGCCTCGCTCTACGTCGGCAGCCCGCGCATGGTCGAGATGGCCATCGGCGAGAAGACGACGCTGGAAGAGCTGGGGGGCGCCCGCATGCACTGCGAGGTCTCGGGCTGTGGCGACGTGCTGGCCGAGTCCGACGAGGACGCCATCGAGCTGGCCAGGCGCTACCTGGCCTACATGCCCGGCTCGTACCGCGAGACGCCGGCGGCGCGGGCGGCGGCCGAGCCGCGGGCCGGGCGCTCGATCGACGAGATCGTGCCCTACGACCAGCGCAAGTGGTTCGACATGCAGGAGGTCATCGACCGGCTCGTGGACGCCGGCTCCTGGTTCGAGATCAAGCGCCTGTTCGCGCGGGAGGTGATCGTGGGCCTCGCGCGCCTGGGCGGCCGCGCCGTGGGCATCGTCGCCAACCAGCCCAAGGTCAAGGGCGGTGTGCTGATGGTGGACTCCGCGGACAAGGCGGCGAAGTTCATCTGGCTCTGCAACGCGTTCAACGTCCCGCTCGTCTACCTCTCCGACGTGGCGGGGTTCATGGTCGGCACCAAGGTGGAGCGGGAGGGCATCATCCGCCACGGCGCCAAGATGGTCTTCGCGACCTCGCAGGCGACGGTGCCGAAGATCTGCGTCATCGTGCGGAAGTGCTACGGGGCCGGGCTCTACGCGATGTGCGGCCCCGCCTTCGAGCCGGACGCCACGCTGGCGCTGCCGCAGGCGCAGATCGCGATCATGGGCCCCGAGCCGGCCGTCAACGCCGTCTACTACAACCGGATCATGGAGCTGCCGGAGAGCGAGCGCGCCGCCTGGGTCAAGGCCAAGCGCGACGAGTACGCGCAGGACGTGGACATCTACAAGCTGGCCTCCGAGATGCTCGTGGACCACATCGTTCCCGGCGACGGCCTGCGCGACGAGCTGATCAAGCGCCTGGCCTACGCGGAGAGCAAGGCGCACGCGTTTCCTCCGCGCCGCAACCCCGTCCTGCCCGTCTAGCGCGCCGCCGGTGGGCGAGCGCCGGAGCGCCTGAGCGACGCCATGTGCGGCATTGCGGGCTTCGTCCAGCGTGCGCGCGCCGAGGCCGACCTCGGCGCCGTCGGCCGCCGCCTGACCGACGCCATGACCAGCCGCGGCCCCGACGGCAGCGGTCTGTGGACCGAGCGCCATGGCGACTGGGACGTCGTGCTCGGGCACCGCCGGCTGGCCATCATCGATCTCGTCACCGGGGACCAGCCCCTGCACAGTGCGGCCGGCGCGCTGCACGTGACGTTCAACGGCGAGATCTTCAACTTCCGCGAGCTGCGCGCGGACCTCAAGGCCGGCGGCACGACGTTCCGCACGCGCAGCGACACCGAGGTGATCGCCGAGCACTTCGCGGCGTCCGGGACGGACGGCCTGCCGGCGCTCAACGGCATGTTCGCGTTCGCCGCCTGGGACTCGCGGCGCGGGCGGCTCACGCTCGCCCGCGACCGCGCCGGCATCAAGCCGCTCTACTACTGCCGGCTGCCCGGCGGCGGCCTGGCCTTCGCGTCCGAGCTGACGGCGCTGCTCCGCCATCCTGACGCCCCGCGCGGGCTCGACCGCGCGGCGATGCGCGACTACTTCTTCGCCGACGCGATCCATCCGCCGCGGACGGCGATCGAGGGCGTGTGCAAGCTGCCACCCGGCCACTGGCTCGACTGGGAGGACGGACGCCTGTCGGTGTCCCGCGCGTTCTGGCGCCTGGCGCCGCCCTCGTCGCCGGCGACGCCGGACGAGGAGCCCGCGCGCGAGCGCCTGCGCGCGCTGCTGCAGGCCAGCGTGCGCCGCACACTCATCGCCGACGTGCCGATCGGCGTCTTCCTGAGCGGCGGCGTGGACTCCTCGCTGGTGGCGGCGCTGGCCGCGCGCGAGGTGAGCGGCCCGCTGCACACCTTCTCGATCGCGTTCGAGGAGCCCGACTTCGACGAGAGCCCGTACGCCCGCCGGGTCGCCGCCTCCCTCGGCACGCGCCACACCGAGGACACCGTGAGCGAGCGCACGCTGCTCGCGAGCCTCGACGCCGCGCTGGGCGCGCTCGACGAGCCGATGGCCGATCCCTCGATCCTGCCGACGTGGGCGCTGGCGCGCCTGGCGGCCGGCCACGTCAAGGTGGCGCTCGGCGGCGACGGCGGCGACGAGCTGTGGGCCGGCTATCCCACGTACCGCGCGCACCGGCTCGCCGGCGTCTACGCGCGGGTGCCGGCGCTCGTGCGGCGCCGCGTCGTCGAGCCGGCGGTGGCGCGGCTGCCAGTGCGGCCGACCTACCAGAGCTTCGAGTGGAAGGCCAAGCACTTCGTCCTGCGCCACGACGCCGACGCCGTGCGCCGGCACCTGCGCTGGATGTCGAACACCGACCTCGCCGATCTGCGCGCGCTCTTCGGCGGCGACGCCGCCGAGCCCGCGCTGCTGGCGAGGGAGGCGGGGGCCGCCGACGGCTGGCGCGATCCGCTCAACGCGATGCTGGCGCTCGACTTCCGCACCTACCTGCCGGACTCGGTGCTGACCAAGGTGGACCGCGCCTCGATGGCCCACGGGCTGGAGGTGCGCCCGCCGCTGCTCGACAACGCGCTGATCGACCTGGCCTTCGCGCTGCCCGGCCGCTTCAAGCTGCGCGGCGGCCGCTCCAAGCGCCTGCTCAAGGAGGTCGCGGCGGCCTACCTGCCGCGCGCCATCGTGGAGCGGCCCAAGCGCGGCTTCGCGATCCCGCTGGCGCGCTGGCTGCGCGGGCCGCTGCGCGAGCGCGTGGCGGCGCTGGTGGCGTCGACGGGGCCGCTGTGGACGGACACCGGGCTGTCGCGCGCGGTCGTCGCCGCCTGGGCGCACGAGCATCAGCGCGGCGTCCGGGACCGCGCCAAGCCGCTGTGGGCGCTGCTGGTCCTCGATCGCTGGCTGCGCCGGCTGGCGGAGGCGTCATGAGCGACGTCCGTACCGCGGCGGCCTTCGCCACGTCGTGGAACACCTTGCCCCCCGGCTCGGTGTACACGGCCGAGCAGTTCGAGGACTGGATGCGCCCGCTCGGCCGCGCCGACGTCGAGGGCCGGCGCGTGCTCGAGCTGGGCTGCGGCAACGGCAGCCTGCTCGTGCACCTGGCGCGCTGGGTGCCCGCCGAGCTGGTCGGCGTCGACCTCGGCGCCTCCGTGCGGAGCGCGCGCGCCAATCTCGCCGGGTTCGCGCGCGGCCGGATCGAGCAGGCGGACCTGGTGACGTTCCGCGAGCGCGGCTTCGACCTCGTGTGCTCGATCGGCGTCCTGCACCACCTCGCCGACCCGCGGGCGGGCTTCCGTGCGGTCGTCGCCAACACGCGACCCGGCGGGGCGTTTCACTGCTGGGTGTACGCCTGGGAGGGCAACGCCGTCGTGCGCTGGCTCGTCGAGCCGCTGCGCCGGCTGGCCTGCCGGCTGCCGTGGTGGCTCACCAAGCACGCGATCGCCGCGCCGCTGGCGCTGCCGTTCTGCCTCTACGCGAAGACGCTGGCCGCGCTGCCGGCGGCGCTGACCTCGCCGCTGCCGCTGGCCGCCTACTGCCGGTGGATCGCCCGGCGCGAATTCGCGTTCTTCCGCCACGTGGCATTCGATCAGCTGGTGACGCCGCGAACGACGTACCTGCGCCGGGCGACCGTGGAGACGTGGCTGCGCGAGGAGCCGGCCGTGGACACGCCCACGGTCTACGTCGAGCGGCGTAACGGCAACTCCTGGAAGTTCGGCGGGCGGACGCGTGCGGCGGCGGGCGCCGCGGGCGCGCCCGCCACCGCGGTGAGCGGCTAGAAGTTCAGGTCCTCCATCAGCGGGATCTGCCCGGCGCTGATCGGCACCTCGAAGAACGGCCCCAGCGCGGTGTCCGGGTCCACCACGACGGCGCCGTCGGTCCCGAAGAAGATCGCGATCTGCTGCTGGGCCTCGATCGCGATGTCGGCGACCACAGGATTGCCGATGTTGGTCAGAAAGGTGTGGGGATTCGCCGGCGCCGTGGGCCGGGTGGCGCGCACCAGGTCCCAGCGCACGAGCGTCCAGCGATCGTGCGCGTCGCCGGCGCGCACGATCGCGCTGGCCGTCGGGTTGGGCACGGTCTGGTCGCTCTTGGCCGACTGGATGATGAACGGCCGCGTCGGCACGCCGTCCAGCGGGACCTTGCGCAGGTGCGGCGCGTAGGCCACGGGGTTGCCGGCCTGCGAGACCCACTCGGTGTTGTCGATCACGTCCTGGATCGGCATCGCGCCCGGCGCCGGGCTCACGATCGCGGGATCGTCGCGCAGCGGGATGCTTTCCTGGAAGCACCACAGCGGCGGCACGAAGGCCCCGGCGTTGCAGAGCGACGGCACGCGCGTGAGCAGCGAGAAGCCGACCAGCGCGCGGAAGTTCGGGCTCAGGCGCGCGATCTCGATGATGGCGCCGCCCGGCACGTTGGGCACGCCGGCCCGCACGTCGGGCTCGAGCGCGATGAACTTCGTGCCGTAGATGCCGCCGAAGGACTGGCCGGCGTAGTAGATGTGGCCGGCGTCGAGGCCGGAGACGCCGACCTGCAGCACGCGGACCAGCTGCATGAGGTCGGCCACCGTCTGGCGCAGCCCGTCGCGGTTGCCGACGATCGCGTTGGCGCCGACGGCGCTGGAGCCCTCGGTGGAGTCGATGGTGCCGTTGCCGTCCTGGTCGATGCCGCGGCCGCCGTCGGGGATCGTGACGGGCGTGCCGACGGCCGGGATGATCGTCAGCGTGCCGCCGGCGCCGCCGCCGTGCCCGACGACGTTGATCGCGATCGAGGCGATGCCGTGCGAGGCCAGCGTGGACGCCACGGCGATCGGGGCGCCCTGCTTGCTGTCGGTGAAGCCGTGGCCGAAGATGGCCACCGGCCAGCCGGCCGCCGGCGGCGTGCCCGAGGGCACGAACAGGTTGAAGTAGAGCGTGTTGGCACCCTGCGCGACCGGCACGCCCGTGCGGGTGCCGATCGCGGGGATCACCTTGGCCGCGGTCTCCCAGTCGGGCGAGGAGAAGCTGCCGAAGACGATCCGGCCGACGGAGCCGGGGAAGATGTCCAGCGCCGGCAGCGGCAGGAACGACGACGTCGTCGAGCCGTTCGCCAGCACCTGCCGCTTCCACTGGATCGCTACCACGTTCGCGCGCGGGAAATCGGCGAGGATGGTGGCCGGCGCCGGCGTCGCCGCCTTGAGGCTGTCGCGGATCTTCTCGAGCACGGCCGTCGCGCTCTGGGTCGTGAACAGGCTGGCCACGACCACGCGGTCGGGATCCACGCCGGAGGCGTCGATGGCGTCGAGCAGCGCCTTGCGGTAGGCCTTGAGCGTCGCGCTCTTCGTCTGGCCGAAGCTCAGGGCCTGGCGGAAGGGGCTGGGGCCGACCGGGTTACCGGCGGTGTCCGTGATGCCGTTGGTGACGATCAGCGCATAGCGCGTGTGCTGGTCCAGCAGCTGATCGGATTCGGCGTGCAGCGTGTTGGTCGCCGGGTCCCACACCACCTGGTTGATGCCGACCACCTGGCCGCCGCCACCGCCGAGCGTGTCGCCGCGGCTGAGGAAGAAGACCGTGCTGCTGCTGACCGTGCTCACGTCGATGGGGCCCGAGAATGGGATCGAGATGCGCGGCTGCAGGTTGAAGCCGTCGAGCGTGTTGATCACGTCGATGTCCGCGCAGTCGGTGGGCCGCGCGGAGCAGTCCGGCTTGGGCAGGCTCACACGCAGGCCGGTGTTCTGGCCGGCGTCGGCCACGGCGAGC
Organism: Candidatus Methylomirabilota bacterium; assembly: GCA_035689625.1. Classification (GTDB taxonomy): domain Bacteria; phylum Methylomirabilota; class Methylomirabilia; order Rokubacteriales; family CSP1-6; genus AR5. Next base: position 7,986 of record DASSLH010000203.1, read on the forward strand.
AGATCGGTCGGGAAGGGCATCCCCGCCGGCGACGAGGGATCGAACTGCGCGTGGACGCCGGCGGCGAGCGCCGGCCCGGCGGCGAGCAGCAGGAGCAGGGGGACGAAGAGGACGGCGCGGCGGCCTTGCCAGAGGCTCATGCGGGTTCCTCCCGGAGAACGCTGTGCGTTGCGTCTGAACTGGTGACGGAACGCCGCGCCGGACAGCGGCGCGAGTGGCGGCAGGAGTACCACCGGCAGCCGGTGCTGTCAACGGCTGACGGTTCATTCGGCCCGTCGCGGGTCGCGGCTAGTCGATCTTCGTCGTCACGCTGAAGCGCTCGCCGCAGCGGCGGCAGCGCTGCACGGTGGTCTCGTCGGCGGTCTCGCCGTCGCGCGAGGCGCTGACGAGCTCGAGATCGGTGGAGCCGCAGCGGGGACAGGCGGGCGGGGCGGCGGGTGTCATGGCCGCGCTCAGCCGCCGAAGCCCGTGCGCGCCTGGGCCAGGCGCCGCGACAGCGCCTGCGGCAGCCGGGGGCCGAACTGCGCGTAGAACTGGTCGAGGTCGCTCAGCGCCTCCAGCCACTCGCCGGCGTCGGAGCGCAGCGCCTCCTTCAGCCGGGCGTCGGACAGTGACAGCCCGGCGGCGTCGAGGGCGGCCGGCCGCGGGATGAAGCCGATCGGCGTCTCGTCGACCTCGGGGGCGCCGCCGTGGATGCGCTCGACCATCCACTAGAGCACGCGCACGTTGTC
>DASSLH010000204.1:0-2960 GCA_035689625.1 Candidatus Methylomirabilota bacterium
CGCGCAGCCGCCGGCGCGCCGCGCGACGCTCGGCCGCGGTCCAGACGCCGCGGGCCGCCACGACCAGCGAGGCGGGCCTGGCCCGGCGACCCAGCAGCCTGGGCAAAAACTTCAGCAGTTCAGGCAGCGGCATGGCGCGACGTACACGCCGCACGACGCGGCCGTCGCGGAGTGCGACGAGGCGGAGCCAGGTGCCGCCGAGGTCGATGCCGACGGCGACGGGGGAAGGCGGCTGTCCGGTCTGGGACATGGCTGACGCTGCCGTCCATTATCGGTGGACACGCCCCGCCGGGCGAGCGGCGGGAAATCACCCGGTTGCCAGCGGGGTTGCGTGGCACAGGAAGTGCTTGCCCTTCTGGCCGGCAGGAGGCTCGGAGATGGGCAAGGCAGTGGTCGCCTGGTTGATGGTTGCCGGTGCGGTGGCCGCTTCCACTCCGAGCCCGCGCGAGGTCGTCCAGTCCGCCGTCAACCGCGTCGTCCTCGCCCTGCAGCACGCCGACATGGACGGCATGGACGGCTCCGCGCGACGCGTGGCCATCGAGCAGCGGCGGGCGGACATCCGGCGCGTGGCCGCCGACCTGTTCGACTTCGACGAGATCTCGCGCCGCGCGCTGTCGCGCTACTGGGCGGCGCGCACGCCGGACGAGCGCGCAGAGTTCACGCGGCTGTTCACCGACCTGCTCGAGCGCTCCTACATCGGGCGCATCGAGGCGTACTCGGGCGAGAAGATCGTCTACCTCACCGAGACGGTGGACGGCTCGTTCGCGACCGTGCGCTCGAAGGTCATCACCCGCCGCAACACCGAGACGCCGCTCGACTACCGGCTGCACCTGCGCGACGGCCGCTGGAAGGTCTACGATATCCTCATCGACAACGTGAGCTTCGTGTCCACTTACCGGAGCGAGTTCGACCGCGTCATGCAGCGCGAGTCCTACGCCGCGCTGGTGGACCGCCTGCGTAAGCAGAGCGTGGACGCCGCCGCCCTCGTCCGCTCGCCGCGCGGCTACTGAGCCGCGCCGCCGCCCACGTCCTCCACGCTGACCTGGCCGGACTACGCCGTCCTCGCCGCCGCCCTCGGCGTCGTGCTGGCGATCGGTTTCGGGGTCCGCCGCCGCTCGCGCGACACCGTCGACTTCTTCCTCGCCCGCCGCAGCCTGCCCTGGTGGGTGGCGTCGCCCTCGACGGTGGCGACCGAGGTCAGCGCGGTGACCCTGGTGGCGCTCACGGCCGGTACCGTGCGCCGTACCGCGCTGCTCTTCGCGGCGGCGACGCTCGCGCGCCTCGTCGTCGTCGTCCTCTTCATCCCGGCATTCTACGGTCACGACGACGTCACGATCTACGGGCTGCTCGGCCGGCGGTTCGGGCCGCTGACGCGGGCGACGGCCGCCGGCTTCTTCCTCCTCGGCGGCGTGATCCTGGCCGCCGTGCGGCTCATGGTGGCGGCGCTGCTCGTCGCGATGGTGCTCGGCTGGCCGCTGGCGCCGGTGCTGGCGCTGTTCACGCTCGTCGCGGTCCTCTACATGGCGACCGGCGGCGTGCGGGCGGTGGCGTGGGCCAACGGGCTCCAGGTGGTCGTCTTCCTGGGTGCCGGTGTCGCGGCGCTGGCCTGGGTGGTCGCTCGCGTGGACGGCGGCCTGGACACCGTCCTGCACGCGGCCGGCGAGACGGGCCGCCTGGGCGTCGTCGAGCCGGCCGGGGCCAGCGCGATCCTGTTGCTCACGGCGCTGTTCGGCGCGCTGGCGGCCACCGGCACGGATCAGGACGTGATGCAGCGGCTGATCGCCGCGCGCAGCCGGCGCCAGAGCCAGGTGGCGCTGGCGCTGGCGCCGCTCGGCACCGCGCTCACGCTGACGATCTACCTGGGCCTCGGCTGCGCGCTGGCCGCGTTCTACGCGCAGCATCCCGAGCTGCCGGCGGTGCCGGCCGACCAGGCGCTGAGTCACTACGTGCAGCACGCGCTGCCGGCGGCGCTGCGCGGGCTGTCGCTCGCCGCGCTCGTGCTGGCCTCGCTCGACGCGCCGCTGGCCGGCCTGTCCGCCGCGTTCGTGAGCGACGTCTACCGGCCGCTGCTCGTGCGCCGCGCCGGCGAGGCGCACTACCTGACGATGGCGCGTCTCGCCGTCGTGCTCTTCGGGCTGCTGCTCGGCGCGCTCGCCTGGGCGCTCTGGCTCGCCGACGGCGTGGTGCCGCTCGCGCTCAGGGCCGGCGGCGTGACGGCGGGGCCGCTGCTCGGCGTGTTTCTGCTGGCGCTGCTCGCGCGCCGTCCGCTCGCCGACGCCGCCGGCCTCGGCGCGCTGGTGACGATGGCGGCGGTGAACGGCGGCCTGCTGATGCTGGCCGAGCTCGGCCGGCTGCCGTTCGCGTGGTCGTGGCTGGTGCTCGTGGGGGCGGCCGGAACGGTCGCGCTGGCGGTCGCGCTCGACGCGCTCAGGCGTGAGCCAGCCGCGTCACTGCCGCATCCAGCTGACACTTCCGGAACCCGTACGCCGTGAGCCCGCGCACCCCCGGCGCCAGCAGCGCCGCGTCGTAGGGGTCGCGCAGCAGCACGACGGCGAGGCGGCGCGCGCCCGCCTGCAGCGCCTCCAGCAGCGCCCGGTTGGACGCGTAGAGGTGCGCGTCGAACAGGAACAGCACGGTGGCGTCGGCGGCGCCGGCGCGCGCGGCGGCCGTCGCGATCTCCTCCGGGGTGGGCTCGATGCCGACCACGATCGGCTCCGTCGTGACGCCGGCGGCGCCGAAGGCGCTCGTGATCCAGCCGCGCTCGTCGGCGATCTCCGGCTCGATCGTGATGCGCGGCGCCAGGTCCGAGAAGCGCGGGAACACGACCGCGACGCGCCCGTTCAGCGCGCGCGCGAGATCGCTCCCGCCGCGGCCGACGTCGGTGACCGCGCGGGTGGCGATCGCCTGCGCCAGCGCGCGGCCGTCGCGCTCCGGCGCCGGCGCGCCGCCCTCGCGCCGGT
>DASSLH010000205.1:0-3575 GCA_035689625.1 Candidatus Methylomirabilota bacterium
GGGGGGGGGGCGCCGCGCGCCGGTGACGCTTCAACCAGGAGGACGACATGGGCTTCGACGCGAAGACCGACAAGGTGCACCGGGCGATGCTCGCGGCCGCCCGCGACTACACGGACAAGTTCCGCGGCAACGAGGTGACGAACGGCGAGGCCGCGCTGGCGCGCGCCGAGGCGGTGCTCGACAGCGCCGCGCGGTCCTGGGCCAAGCTCAGCGCCGAGAGCGCGCCCGTCGACGATCTCGACGACGTTGCCGCGCTCGCCAACATCGCGGACCGCCGCGGGCCCAAGTGGATCCTGGAGTCGCTCCAGAGCCGATACTCGGCCGAGGCGGACGTACGCGACGGCGGACTCTGGAAGCTGTGGGCGCAGACGGTCGCCAACGTCTGCCTGCGCGGCGCGAGCGACATGCCCGAGCCGCCGGCGGCACCCGGCTACCCGGCCGGATGGCCCCGCTGCCCCGGCTGCGGCAGCCCCGCGCTCGATGGGAAGGTCACGTGTGGGGATGCGGCCTGCGGTCCCTCGGCGGGAGGTGGGCGGTGAAGGCCACGCCGTACTGGCGGCGACCGCACTGGAAGCGGGGCGACCTCGCCGCCATCGTTCGGACCCTGGACGTGACCGTGATCGTGCATATGCAGCAGCTCGGTCACGCCGCATCGGCGCGCGTCTACCAGCTCGCGGCGTACGTCGAGGACGCGTTGGAGGCGCGCCCGGCTCACCTCCCGGCACCATACGCGGTCAGCGCCGACGGTGACATGCTCAGCTTGGAGACGATCCATGGGACCGAGTCCGAGATCGCCCAGGCGCAAGGCGCCGCCGCGGAGGCGCTGACCGCCTGCGGCTGGCAGCCGTGCGCCGCCAAGCCGGCGGGAGACGGGCCATGAAGGTCTGCGCGCACTGCGAGACTGACCAGGTAGTCGAGGACGGCATCGTCGCGCGCCACGCCTGCGCGCGCGGATGCCACCACAGCGGCGAGCCGTGCCCGGGGGTGGGGCACGAGCCGAAAGACGCGGACGTATTCAACGGCGAAACCTTGCGCCAGTGCGCCGAGCAGTTGGCGTGGTTCGACCGCGGCGTGCGCGCCATCGACCCCGCGGGGGCGGACGACGCCGCCCGCCAGCACGTGTTAGTCGCGCTCGGTCACGTCAGCGTGGCACGCGCGCATCTGGAACTGGCCGCCCAGGCGCAAGTGCGCGGGACGGTCGACGCGCAGCGGGCGCGCGCGGTGACGATACCGAGGACGCCGCGGTGAAGGCGCGCGGCGTGGTCGGCAAGCGCATCGTCTCGGTCCGGCAGGAGACGTTCTGGAACGACCAGGTCGGCCGCACCGACGCGAACGTCCACGCCCTCGTCCTGGAGGACGGGACCGAGCTGCGCCCCTTCACCATCGAGACCAACGGCGGCGACTACGCCCACGACCTGCTCGTGGCCCGGCCGCCGCGCCGCCCCCGGGGCCCCAGGAGGTGACCGATGCGCTGGAGGATCGTCGAGTGGGTAGGGATCGGCGCGGGCGCCACCTGCGTCCTGGCCGATACGTTCGGTTGGCCCAGGGTCATGGCGGCGGGCGCCGCGGTCTGCATCCCTGCGGGCCTGGCCGCCGCGGTGCGCGCCCTCCGCGGCCGGGGAGAGGCGTCATGAAGCGGGCGGCGGGCCTCGTCCTGCTGGTCGCCTGGACCGCGCTCCCCTACGCCTACATGGCGGCCAAGCCCCTGATCCCGGCGCTACTCGCGCGGTAAGTCCCGGTAGACCCGAGGGTTTTCGGGGCCTCGAAAAAATCGACCGAAAGGGGTTTGATTTTCTCCGCAACCCGCCGATAGTTATAGGTGCCACGGCGAGGAGCCGGGGCAAACCGAGGAGGGGACGATGCGCAACGAGATGACGACGACCGCGGAGCTGCCGGCCTTCGACATGGCTTTCCTGGCGGCGGCCAGCAACGGGTTCGCCTTCGGCCGCGACAGCGAGGGCCTGCCGCTCTACAACACGGCGGCCCACGACGACGACGTGACGGTCGAGATGCCGACCCTCGAGGCCCTGCGCGCGGAGATCGCCTGATGCGCGCCGCGCGGGTGGTGCTGATGAACCTGACGGCCGAGCAGCGGCAGGCCCTGCGGGGCGGCGTCGCGCCGGCGCGCGCCCACGAGCGGGTCGAGGTGGTCCTGACCGAGGAGCAGCGCGCGGTCCTGGCGCTGGCCCAGCAGGCGCGTGACGCCCGCGAGCTGGTCGAGGCGGGCAAGGTCGAATGGGCGGAGGTGGCCCGCGACCTGGAGGAGCGCCTCCAGGCGGCCCTGGCGCGCACGGTGCGCTCGTGAGGGTCGAGTGCCCCGACTGCGGCGGGACGGGCGCCACCGACCGCGACGAGGACGACCCGGTGCGCGGCCACCACACCGAGGAGGAGGGTTGTTCCACGTGCAACGGCACGGGCCAGGTCGACTCGCTCTGCAGCGTCTGCGGCGAGCGGAGCGAGGAGCCGGTCTGCACGGCCTGCCGGGAGGGCGTGTGATGGCCGCCTCCAGGGCGACGAGCCACATCGACGCGGACGCGCTGCTCTACGCTCGCTTCGTCGCCTCGGCGTCCGAGGCCGAGATCGCCTGGGCGACGCGCGAGGCGGCGAGGCGCGGGGAGACGGTCCAGCAACTGGTGGCGCGGGTCTGGCGCGAGCAGGGCGAAGCGTACGTCGCTCGCCAGGAGGCCCGCGAGGCGACGCTCGACGCGCTCCGGGACTCGGTCTACGACCTGGCCGAGCAGGCGGCGCGGCGGGCGCGCTGCGCGGGAAGGAGGGCGGCATGACGCCCGAGCGGCTGCAGCGGTTCGCGCGCATCGCCGCCATGCGGGGCGGGGAGTTCGCGTTGGGGACGACCGACGGTTTGGTCTGGGGCGCCCTGCTGCGCGTCGACGACCAGGTGCTGATCGGCGCGGGCGAGACCCCCTGCGCGGCGATGCGAGAGCTCGAGGAGGCGTACCTAGCCCACCTCGAGCGGAGGCCGCGCGCATGACCCCCGAGGCGCTCTCGGCGTTCATGGCGGCGCGGGCGCGGCAAGAGAAGCGGCGCGCGCGGGGCGAGCTCGATGCGCGGGAGATGCCGGCCGCCTGCGGGGGCGACGTCACCCACGCCGCGATGCGAGCCGACCGCGAGGAGTTCCTGGCGCGCGCCTTCAACATCCGCCCCTGGCCCGGCGCGGGCCTGGTCCTGGGCACCTGCACGTGCGGCAGCGACGTCGCGATCGAGGCGGTCGTCTACGCTGGCGCCCAGCCGTTTTCGCAACCGACAGGGGGAACACCATGACGAACCGATCCGAGATGCCCAGGGCCGACCGCCAGGAACGGGTCCGCTGGAAGGTCGAGCAGATCCGCCACGACGCGGACGCGCTCGGGCGCGACCAGGCCGCCTTCGACTGGGCGATCCAGGAGGAGCGCGCCGCGGCCCTGGCCTTGGCCGAGACGATGGTCGCCGCGGTCCTGCCCGCCATGCCCGCGGTGGCGGCGCCGCTGACGGCGGCGCGGAGCAAGCACGGCTGCCGCCACCACGGGCTCAACGCCGGCGAGGTCGTTCACAGCAACATCCGCGGCCTGGAGGTCCAC
>DASSLH010000206.1:0-8762 GCA_035689625.1 Candidatus Methylomirabilota bacterium
GAAGGCCGAGCTTGTCCAGTTCGGCAAGCACCGCGGCGGTCTCCGCCTCGTAGCGAGCGCGCAGCTCGGCGTAGTCGGCGTCGGAGATGTGGCCCGACGTGTGCTCGAAGTCCAGCTCGCGCAGCGCGCGCAGCGCGGCGCGCCGGTCCTCCAGCAGCCGCTCGCGCGCGTCGGGCGGCAGCGGCAGCAAGCCCGCCACGCCGGCGCCGCGGCGCAGAAACGGCCAGAGCACGAACAGCAGCGCCGGCATGCCGACGGCGACGCCGGCCAGCACGACCCCGATGGTGGACGTCATGGCTCCTGCTCCAGTTCGCGGCGAATGCGCTCGCTCATCGCCGGATCCACCGCCGGCGGCACGGCCGGGCGCCGGCGACTCCAGCGCGTGACCAGCACGCCCACCAGCACGATGCCGGCGACGGTGGCCAGCATCGGGATCACCCACACGAGCAGCGTGAAGCCGCGGCGCGGCGGCGACAGCAAGATCCAGTCGCCGTAGCGCTCGACAAAATATTGACGGACCTGGGCGGGCGTCTGGCCCGCGGCCAGCCGCTCACGCACGATCGCGCGCATCTGCCCGGCCATCTCCGAGGGCGAGTCGGCGACCGAGAGGTTCTGGCATACCACGCAGCGCAGCTGCGAGGCCACGTCGTAGACCTGCTGCTCGCTGGGCTGCGCCCGCGTGGCCGGCGGCTGCGCGAGCGCCGCGCCGGGCGTCATCCCCAGCAGCGCGAGCAGCATGGCCAGCGCGGCGACGGCCACCAGCCGACGCTCGATGGCACCCCGGTTGCACCCCCCAGCCGCGATCCGGCGAGGAGGTGCGGCATGGATCCGCGGACGATGATCGAGGACCTCGTGCAGAAGCTCGCGCCCACCGCCACGGTCGTCGGCATCGCGGAAGAGCCCGGGCGCTTCCGCGTGACGGTGGCCGGCACCACCGGCGTGGTCGCCGACTGCGAGCTGCCGCGCGACGCCGTCGAGGCGGCCGCGCATCACTGGGGCACGGCGCGCTCGCGCGTCGCCGCCACGCTCAAGCGCTGCGCCGACGACGTCGACGGGCGCATTCCCGACGGGCGCGAGTAGCCTCATCGGGACGCCAGCAGCCGCTCGACCGTCTCGCGGAACGCCTCGTCGGTGAGGATCCCGACGTGCTTGGCGCGGATGCGGCCCTCGCGGTCGATGAAGAACGTCTCCGGCACGCCGTACACGCCGTAGTCCACCGAGACCTTGCCGCCGACGTCGGGCGAGTTGGTGAACGAGAACTCGAAGTCACGCATGAACTTGCGGGCGGCCTCCTCCTTGTCCTGGATGTCCACGCCCAGCACGATGACGTCGCGGTCGCGGAAGGCGCGCCAGCCGCGTTCCAGCGCGGGCGCCTCCTCGTAGCAGGCCGGATAGCACCACGACGCCCAGAAGTTCAGCACGACGACCTTGCCGCGCAGGGCGCCGAGCTCCACCGGCTTGCCGTCGAATGACGTGAGCCTGAACGGCGTCGCCGCCCGTCCGACCAGCGGCGAGCGGATCTCGTGCGGGTCCGTGCGAAAGCCGTAGGCGAGCAGGGCCAGCAGCGGGATCGCCGCGACGGGCAGCAGCCAGCGCCACCCGCGCTTCACGCCGGCTTCCGCCGCTCGGGCAGCACGGCCAGCACCGTGCCGAGCGTGAGGACGAGGCCGCCGATCCAGATCCACGACACCATCCGGTTGACCTGGAACTTCACCGTCGCCGTCGAGCCATCCTGGGCGAAATCGCCCAGCACCAGGTAGATGTCGTCCACCAGGCCGAGCCGGTAGTCGACGTAGGCGATCGGCGACTGCTCCTGCGGATAGAACTTCTTGGCCGGCTCCAGCATGGTGCCGGCCCCGCGGCCGTGCGTCAGCGTGAAGAAGCCGGTGACCTTGCCGTGGTTCGACTCCTGCGTCTCGTGCAGGCCCTCGAAGCGCACGCGGTAGCCGGCCAGCTCGGCCTCCTGGCCCTTCTGCAGCGTCGTCTCGGTGTGCAGCGACCACGCCTGCGAGCCGGTGACGCCGACGGCGACCACCAGCACGGCCAGGTGAACGATGAAGCCGCCGTAGCGGCGGTTGTGGCGCAGCAGCAGGCCGCCCAGCGCGGGCAGCGCGCGCTCGCCCATCCGGCGGCGGGCCCGTGTCGCCCGGAAGAGGTCCACGGCGATCGTGGAGGCCACGAAGACGGTGAGGGCCAGCGACAGCACGGCCAGCGCCGAGCGCACGCCGAGCACGCGGAAGATCAGCGCGGCGACGACGCCGATCGCCACCGGCACCAGGAAGTTGCGCTTGAGGTTGTCCAGCGAGGCGCGCCGCCAGGCGATCAGCGGGCCCACCCCCATGAGGAAGATCAGCGACAGGAATACCGGCACGTTCACCGAGTTGAAGAACGGCGCGCCCACGCTGACCTTGACGCCCCGGACCGCCTCCGACAGCAGCGGGAACACCGTGCCGAAGAAGACGGTGAAGGCGGCGGCCACCAGCAGCACGTTGTTGAGCAGGAACGCCGACTCGCGCGACACGACCGAGTCCAGCATGCCCTGGGCGGCCAGGTCGTCCCAGCGCCAGGCGATGAGCGCCAGCGCGGTGAGCAGCACCAGCGCCAGGAACGACAGGAAGAAGATGCCGATGGCGCCCTGGGTGAACGCGTGCACGGACGCGATGACCCCCGAGCGCGTGAGGAACGTACCGAACAGCGTCAGGCAGAACGTCATCACGACGAGCGCCAGGTTCCACAGGCGCAGCATGCGGCGCCGCTCCTGGATCATGACGGAGTGCAGGAACGCGGTGCCGGTCAGCCACGGCATGAACGCGGCGTTCTCGACGGGGTCCCACGCCCAGTAGCCGCCCCAGCCGAGGACGTGATAGCTCCACCAGCCGCCGATGAGCAGGCCCAGCGACAGGAAGTACCAGGCGAAGATCGTCCAGCGCCGGGTCGTCGTGATCCAGAAGTCGCCCACGCGGCCGGTGATCAGCGCGGCCACCGCGAACGCGAACGGCACCGTGAAGCCGGTGAAGCCGAGGTAGAGCGCCACCGGGTGCGTGATCATCCCCGAGTCCTGCAGCAGGGGATTGAGCCCGCGGCCGTCGGGAGGCACCGGCGACAGGCGCGCGAACAGCGGCGCGGCGATCGTCATCACCATCAGGAAGAACGAGGTGACGCTCAGCATCACGGTCAGCGCCCACGGGTACAGCTCGCGCGCGCTCGTGCGGTGGCGCAGCACGACCAGCAGCGTGTAGGCGCTCAGCATCCACGTCCACAGGATGATCGAGCCCTCCAGCGCGCCCCACACCGCGGTGATGCGGTAGTAGAACGGCGTGCCGAGGTTCGTGTTGGTGGCGACGTACTTCACCGAGAAGTCGAAGGTGAGGAACGCGTAGACGAGCAGCAGGATGCAGGCGGTGACGATCACGAAGACGCCCAGCGCGGCGTGCTGGGCCGACTGCACGAGCACGGGGCGGCCGCGGCGAGCCCCGACCGGCGCCGCGACGGCGCCGTAGAGGGCCAGCAGCAGGGCGACGACCAGGGCGCCGGTGCCGAGCTCGGGGATCACTTGACCGGCTCCAGGGTCTTGAGCAGCTGCCTGGACTGCGCCGCCTTCGCGTCGTGGGGCGCCTTGTACTCCTCGGAGTGCTTGGCCATGATCTGCGTGGACTTGAAGTAGCCGTCCGGCGTCCACTGGCCCTCGACCACGGCCCCGCGGCCCTCGCCGAACATGTCGGGCGGCGAGCCGTGGTGACGCACGGGCACGGTCGTCTTGCCGTCGGAGATCGTGAACGACAGCTCCAGCGTGCGCGGCTCCCACTTCAGCGAGCCGGGCGCGACGAGGCCGCCGAGGCGGTAGGCCTTGCCGGCGACCGGCGCGGCCTGCAGCTCGGAGGGCGTGACGAAGTACACGGCCGACTGGGTCACCCCGGCCCAGATCATGTAGCCGAGCGCCGCCAGGATGACGACGCCGCCGAGGACGAATTTGGGCTTCATGCGCGCCCCGTCGTGGACGGTTGCCGGCTTCGCATCGTGCTCTCACTCCGTGAGGTGGATTTCAGGGCGTTGAGCTCGCGCTCCTTGTGGCAGAGGCGCCGCCAGTAGGCGCCGAAGACGATGGCGGCCAGGCCGTAGGCGGCGATGACGAACTCCCAGTGGTCGGCCATCAGGCGAGGGCCTCCGTCTCCGCGCGCAGCAGACGCGCGCGCTTGGCCACGAAGTAGGCGTAGAGCAGCGTGAACGCCACCAGGTTGACGAGCAGGGTGGCGAGGATCACCGGCGGCATCGAGGCCGCTCCGGGCTTGAGCACCGTCGGCGGCTGGTGCAGCGTGCGCCACCAGTACACCGAGAAGTGCACGAGCGGCACGTCCAGCGCGGCCACGATGCCCAGCACCGCGCAGTAGCGGGCGGCGCGCTCGCGGTCGTCGATCATCCCGCGCAGCAGCAGGTAGCCTAGGTACATCACGAACAGCATCGCCACGCTGGTCAGGCGCGCGTCCCACGTCCACCAGGTGCCCCACGTCGGCTTGCCCCAGATGGAGCCGGCCGCGATCGTGAGCCCGGTGAAGACCACGCCGACCTCGGCCGAGGCGTGGGCCAGCCGGTCGGCCGCCTCCGCGCGCCGGGCCAGGTAGACGATGGAGGCGAGCAGCACGACGCCGAACGCCAGGTAGGCGACCCAGGCCGTCGGCACGTGCAGGTACATGATGCGCTGCACGTTGCCCTGCGTCGTCTCGCGCGGCGCCACGCCGAAGCCCATGCCGAGGCCGATCGCGAGGCCGATCGCGGCGAGCCAGCCGAGCACCCTCGTCATGTCGCCTCAACCCTCCAGGATGAAATCGAACGTGAGCAGGCCGATCACCAGGTAGATGACGTCCGCCGCGGCGAGCAGCTTCAGCCAGTGGCTGACCTCGGTCAGCGGCTCGTGCAGGAACAGCGCCTCGGTCGTCTTCACCGTCGCCAGCAGCACCGGCACCAGCACCGGCAGCAGCAGCACCGGGAAGAGCAGCTCGCGGGCGCGCACCTGCGCCGTCATCGCGGCGAACAGCGTGCCGACGGCGCAGAAGCCGAGCGTGCCGAGCGCCCTCAACAGCAGCAGTCCGGGCAGGATGGGCCCCACGTCGAGGTTGAAGAACACCACGAACAGCGTGAGGACCATCACCTCGACCACGAGCATCAGGGCCAGGCTGCCGGCCAGCTTGCCGAGGTAGATCGCCGACTTGTCGCCGGGCGTGAGCAGCAGCCCCTCCCAGCAATCGTTCTCGCGCTCGATCAGGAACACGCGGCCCAGGCCCAGCACGCCGCTGAGGATGAAGGCCAGCCAGAGCAGCCCGGGCAGCACGGCGCCCATCCTCTCGCGGTCCATGCCGATCGCGAACTGGAAGACGAACAGCAGGGCGACGGAGAAGAACAGCAGCGAGTTGAGCGTCTCCTTGGAGCGCCGCTCGGTCAGCAGGTCCTTCCAGGCCACGATCAGCGTGCGCCGCGCGAAGGTCAGGACGCTTCCTCCGTCGAGCCGACGTAGAGCCGCTGCACGTCCTCGGGACTCAACGCCGCCCGCGGGGTGTCGAGTGCGATGCGGCCGCCGGCCAGGATCGCCAGGCGATCGGCGAGGCCCAGCTCGCGGCCGAAGCTGTGCGTCACCAGCAGCAGCGCGCCGCCGCCGGCCTTGAACGTCTCCAGCCGGCCCTCCAGCCACTTGCGCGCGCGCTGGTCGAGGCCGGCGAACGGCTCGTCGAGCAGCAGCACGCGCGGATGCCCCAGGCCCACGCGGGCCAGGGCGACGCGGCGCTTCATGCCCGCCGAGAAGGTGCGCACGCGGGCGTCGGCGTGCCGCTCGAGGTCCACGTCGGCCAGCGCCGCCGTCAGCGTGTCGCGATCGGCCGGCCAGCCCGCGAGGTTGGCCCAGAACGTCAGGTTCTCGCGCGCCGTCAGGTCCTCGTAGACGTGCGAGCCGTGGGCCACGAGGTCGATGACGCCGCGCACGGCCTCGGCCTGCCGCACGCAGTCCAGCCCGCACACGGTCGCGGTGCCGCGCGTCGGGCGCAGGAGCGTGCTGACGATCTTCAACAGGGTGGTCTTGCCGGCGCCGTTGGGGCCGAGCAGGGCGACGGCCTCGCCCGCCGCGACCTCGAGGTCCACGCCATCGAGGACGCGGGTCGCGCCGAAGACGCGAACGAGCCCCGAGACGCGGATCAACGGATCGCCAGCCATACGCCGAACCGCCGTATTCTCGCGCAGGGCCTGCGCCTGGTCAAGGATGCGCCACTCACGATCGGCTCAGTTCAGCACGACGCGTACCAAGCCGCAGAGGCGTACAACTTCGCGGACTTCAAGCGGCCGGCGCTCTCGACGCTGGGGCGCAGCCGCCCCAGGTGGGACGCATACGCACTAGCGTCTCGGCGCGCTAGCCGAGCCGCATCGCGCGCAGGCGGGCGATGCGCTCGGCCGTGGGGGGATGCGTCGAGAACAGGCGCATGAGTGCCGCGCCGCTCAGCGGGTTGACGATGAACAGGTGCGCGGTGGACGGGTTGGCGTTCATGGGGATCTGCTGGGACGCGGCGTCGAGCTTGGCCAGCGCGCTGACCAGCGGGCTGGCGCGGCCCTCGAGGCGGGCGCCGCTGGCGTCGGCCTGGAACTCGCGCGCGCGCGACACGGCCAGCTGCACGAGCATGGCCGCGACGGGCGCCACGATGGCCATCAGCAGCATCGCGATCGGGCTCGGCCCCTCGTCGTCGTCGCTGCGGCCGCCGCCGAAGAACGCCGCCCACTGCGCCATGTGGGCCAGGTAGGTGATGGCGCCGGCCAGCGTGGCGGCGACCGTGGAGATCAGGATGTCGCGGTTGGTGACGTGCGACATCTCGTGGGCCAGCACGCCCTCCAGCTCCTCGTCGGTCAGCAGGCGCGTGATGCTGTCGGTCACGGCGACGGCGGCGTGGGCGGGATTGCGGCCGGTCGCGAACGCGTTCGGCTGCTCGGCGGGGATGATGTAGACGCGCGGCATCGGCACGCCGGCCTTCGTCGCCAGCCGCCGCACCATCGCGTGGAGCTGCGGCGCGTCGCTCTCGGTGATCGGCTGGGCGCCGTACATCGCCAGCACGATCTTGTCCGACCACCAGTAGCTGGCGAAGTTCATCACGGCGGCGAAGATGAACGCGATCAGCATGCCCTGGCGGCCGCCGAGGGCGCCGCCGAGCGCGATCAGCATCGCGGTCAGCACCGCCAGCAGTAGCGCGGTCTTGAAGACATTGGACATGGATCGCCCTCCTCGTCGAGTGCTGGTCCGAAAAAGCGTAACAGAGCGCCGGGAGGGGGTCAAACGCGCGGCCGGGCGCCGGCGACGCCCGGCGGGCTCGCGCCGGGCGGCTTGACTAACCGCACCCCCGCCGCTATACTGACCCGGTTCAGTAAAACTCGTTTCCTGACGCATAGTTAAGTCCCAAATTCGGGGTGAAGCCGTCGCCATGATCATTCGCGTCTCCGAGCTCGAGGAGCAGGGGCTCCGGATCGACGACGTCGCCGCGCTGGCCGCCGACTGGACCGATCGCGACTGGCAGCTGTCCTCGGTCGCGCTCGAGGTCGAGGCCGACGGCGCCGAGGTCTTCGTGCGCGGGCGGCTCACGGCGACGGTGCCGCAGACGTGCGGCCGCTGCCTGGAGCCGTTCCCGGCGCGCGTGGACGTGCCGGTGGACGTGCGACTGATCCCCAAGCCGGCGGCGGCCGACAGCGTCGAGCTGGGCGCCGACGACCTCGACGTGGACTTCTACGACAACGACGAGCTGGACGTGACCCGCGTGGTCGAGAACGAGGCCATGCTGGCGCTGCCGATGAAGCCGCTCTGCCGCGAGGACTGCCGCGGCCTGTGCCCGGCCTGCGGCGCCAACCGCAACGTGGCGCCCTGCACCTGCGCGGCGCGGCCGCCGGATCCGGGGCTGGCCGTGCTGCGCGACTGGGCCGGCCGCCAGGCTCACTGAGCGCCTGAGCCCGAGAAAGGAACCCGCTCCATGCCCCTGCCCAAGCGACGTCACTCCCGAGCGCGCGGTCGCAAGCGCCGCACGCACTACAAGCTGGCGGCCCCGACGCGCGCGGTGTGCCCGCAGTGCCGCGAGGCCAAGCTGCCTCACCGCATCTGCCCGCACTGCGGGTACTACAAGGGCCGCGAGGTCCGTGCGGTCGAGTCGGTGTAGGGCGGCGTCGCGGCGAGGCCGCGGATGAAGATCGCCGTCGACGCGATGGGCGGCGACCACGGACCGGCGATCGTGGTCGAGGGCGCCGTCGCCGCCGTCCGCGAGTTCGGCGCCTCGGTCATCCTGGTGGGCGACCGGCAGGCGATCGACGCCGAGCTGGCGCGCCTGGGCGCCCGCTCGCTGGGGCTCGAGGTCCGGCACGCCTCCGAGGTCGTCGGCATGGCCGAGAGCCCGTCGCTCGCGCTGCGCCGCAAGCGCGACTCCTCGCTCCGGGTGGCCGCCGAGCTGGTGCGCGACGGCAAGGCGGCGGCGTTCGTCTCGGCCGGCAACACCGGCGCCGCCATGGCGATCGCGATGTTCGTGGTCGGCGTGCTGCGCGGCATCGACCGGCCGGCCATCGCGGCGGTGCTGCCGAGCCTGCGCGGCTTCACCGTGCTGATCGACGCCGGCGCCAACATCTCCCCCAAGGCCTGGCACCTGTTCCAGTTCGCGATCATGGGCCACGTCTACGCGCGCGACATCCTGGGGCTGGAGCGGCCGCGCGTGGGCCTGCTCTCCGTCGGCGAGGAGGAGGGCAAGGGCAACGACCTC
>DASSLH010000207.1:0-4169 GCA_035689625.1 Candidatus Methylomirabilota bacterium
GGCCGGTGCTAGAATCCTCGGCGTGTTTTCCGGCGGCTCCTACGACGACGTCGCGCGCTGGCTCAAGAACTTCCTCACCTCGCACGCCAAGCGCGAGGACCCGCGCGCCGAGGTCCTGCTCGAGGCCGGCGACGAGCGCGAGGGGCGCTCGTACGGCGCCCGCCTGGTGCTGGGGGCGCGCGCGGGCGAGCCGCTCTCGTTCGACTACAAGGACGTCGCCGCCCACCGCGGCCAGCTGGCCTGGTGCGCGGAGCTGGCGGCCCGCACGCGTGTGCAGGTGAAGGGCCTCCTGGCCGCCGGGAGCGCCGGCGACGGCCGCGCCCGCTAGCCGTCGCGCGCCCCGCTGGCTCGCGGCGGGGGATCTCAACGGCTTCCTCGGTCTCGCCCTCGACAACACCACCGTCCTCGTCATTTTCGCCAGCCTGCTGATCGGAGTCTTCGACTTTCCGGCCGAGCTCGTCCTGCGCCGCATGCTGCCCGGCACCGCGGTCGGCGTGCTGGTGGGGGACCTCGCCTACACGGTCATGGCGGTGAGACTCATGCGGCGCACCGGGCGCGAGGACGTCACCGCGATGCCGTTCGGCATCGACACGCCGACGATGTTCGCGATGGTCTTCACCGTGCTCGGCCCCGTGAAGGTCGCCACGGGCGACGCCGAGCTGGCCTGGCGGGTGGGGATGGCGGTGACGCTCGCCATCGGGCTGGCGAAGTGCGGGCTGGCGTTCGGCGGCGACTGGGCGCGGCGCGTGGTGCCGCGGGCGGCGCTGCTCGGCTCCATCGCCGGCGTGGCGATCCTGTTGATCGCGTTCCTGCCGATCCTCAAGATCCTGCGCGACCCGCTGGTCGGCCTCGTCGCACTGTTCGTGCTGCTGCTGGCGCTCCTCGGCGGCGTGCGGATGCCGCTCGGCCTGCCGGGCGCGTTCGCCGCCGTGCTGGCCGGCCTTGCCGTGTTCTGGCTGCGGGCGGCGCTCGGCGGCGGCGAGCCGGTGCCGGCGCCGGTGAGCGCGGCGCTCGCGCTGGCGATCCCGTGGCCGACGCTGGCGTGGACGAGCGCGATCCCCGCCACGCTGCCCTACCTGTCCATCGCGCTGCCCTTCGCGCTGCTCACGATCATCGGCGGCATCGACAACACCGAGAGCGCGCTGGCGGCCGGCGACGAGTACCGCGCGCGCGACATCCTGCTGGTGGAGGCGCTGGCCACCGTCCTCACCGCGCTCTGCGGCGGCGTGATCCAGAACACGCCCTACATCGGGCACCCGGCCTACAAGGCGATGGGCGCGCGCGCGGGCTACACGCTGGCCACCGGGCTGGTGATCGGCCTGGGTGCCGCCGCCGGCGTGCTGGGCGCGCTGGTGGAACTGCTGCCGGAGGCGGCGGTCGCGCCGATCCTCGTGTTCGTCGGGCTGGAGATCACCGCCCAGGCGTTCCTGGCCTCGCCGCCGCGTCACGGCGCCGCGGTGGCGATCGCGCTGGTGCCGGTCGCCGCCGCGGTCGTGCTGATCGAGGTGGACGGCGTGCTGGGCGCGCTCGGCGCCTCGCCGGCGAGCCTGGCCGGGGAGGCGGCCGCGACGCACCGCGCGCTGCTCGTGCTGGGCAACGGCTTCATCCTGACGGCGGTGCTGTGGGCCGCTACCCTCGTGTTCATCATCGAGCGCCAGCCCGCCGCGACGGCCGCGGTGCTGGCGCTTGCCAGCGTGAGCACCTTGTTCGGTCTGGTGCATTCGCCTCTCGCCACTGGTGCGCTGTTCTGGCCGTGGTCGCGGTCGGCGCCGCTGCAGGTGGCCGCGCCGCTGGCCGGCGCCTATGGCGCGCTGGCCGGTCTCGCTTTGCTCTCGGCTCGCCGCGTCAAGACGCGCTAAGATTGCCTCACGGAGGAGAGCCTCATGAACATCGCGACGATCCTCGCGACCAAGGGTGACAAGGTCGTCACCGCTCGCGCCGAGCAGTCCATCCGGGAGGCCCTGGGACTGCTGGCCCAGCACAACATCGGCGCGCTGGTGGTCGTGGACGCGAATCGCCATCCCATCGGGATCCTCTCCGAGCGCGACATCGTGCGCGCCGCCGCCAAGAACGAGGACATCTTCCGGCTAACCGTCAGCCAGCTGATGACGCGCAACCTCGTGCTCGGCACCTCCGCCGACGACCTCGGCGCGGCCGGCTCCACGATGGTCGAGCGCCGCATCCGCCACCTGCCGGTGATGGACGGCGGAAAGCTGGTCGGCATCGTGACCATCGGCGACATCGTCAAGGCCCAGCGCGACCACTTCCAGGGCGAGGTGGACACGCTGCAGACGATCGTCATGGAGCAGGGCCACTGATGGCCGTCCTCGGCTCCGCGGAGCGCCCGCTGCGTGTGGCGATCGTCGGAGCCGGACCCGCCGGGTTCTATGCCGCCGAGCACCTGCTGCGCCGCACCGACGTCGTGGTGGACGTCGACGTCTACGACCGCCTGCCCACGCCCTACGGCCTCGTGCGGGCCGGCGTGGCGCCCGACCACCAGAAGATCAAGGCCGTCACCGCGACCTTCGACAAGACGGCCAGCCATCCGCGCTTCCGCTTCTACGGCGGCGTCGAGCTGGGCAAGCACGTGAGCGCCGGCGACCTGCGTGGCTTCTACCACCAAATCGTCTACACGACCGGCGCCCAGACCGACCGGCGCATGGGCATTCCCGGCGAGGACCTCATCGGCAGCCATCCGGCCACCGAGTTCGTCGCCTGGTACAACGGCCACCCGGACTATCGCGACTACCAGTTCGATCTCTCGCAGGAGCGCGTGGCCGTGGTCGGTGTCGGCAACGTCGCCGTGGACGTCGCCCGCATCCTGTGCCGGACGCCCGAGGAGCTGGAGAAGACCGACATCGCCGAGCACGCGCTCGAGGCGCTGCGCGCCAGCCGCGTGAGGGAGGTCTACCTGCTCGGCCGTCGCGGCGCCGCCCAGGCCGCGTTCACGAATCCCGAGGTCAAGGAGATGGGCGAGCTGCCCGACGCCGACCTCAGCGTGGTGCCGGACGAGGTCGCGCTCGACCCGCTGAGCCGCGAGGGCCTCGAGAAGTCGGGCGACCGCGCCGGCTTCAAGAAGGTGGAGATCCTGCAGGAGTACGCGCGGCGCGCCCCCGAGGGACGGCCGCGGCGGCTGGTGCTGCGCTTCCTCGTCTCGCCGGTGACGGTGACCGACAACGGCGCCGGCGCCGTCGGCGGTCTCAGGATGGTGCGCAACCGGCTGGTGGCCTCGGCGACGGGTACCGTGCAGGCGCAGGCGACGGATCGCTTCGAGGAGCTGGCCGTCGGCCTCGTGTTCCGCTCGGTCGGCTATCGGGGCGTGCCGCTGCCCGGCGTGCCGTTCGACGACAAGTGGGGCGTCATCCTCAACCAGAAGGGCCGCGTGCTCGACCCGGACAGCAAGCAGCCGCGGCCCGGCGAGTACACGGCCGGCTGGATCAAGCGCGGCCCCTCGGGCGTCATCGGCACCAACAAGCCCGACGCCCTGGAGACGGTGACCGGGATGCTCGAGGACCTGGGCGCCGGCCGCACGCTCACGCCGGGCGAGAGCGATCCCGCCGCCCTGGACCGCTTCGTGCGACAGCGCCAGCCCCAGGTGATCGGCTACGCCGACTGGCTCAAGCTCAACGACCTCGAGCTCCGCCGCGGCCAGAGTCGCGGCCGCCCGCGCCTGAAGTACACCCGCGTGGACGAGATGCTCGCCGCCCTCGGGAACCGTAGCGCCGGTTGACGCGATTCCCTCTATGAGTGTTAAATGGCGTCGCACGCGCCATTGTGTGAATCCCGTCACGAGTCCATGAGGAGGCTTCAATGAGGGCGTCACTGAGGTCGTTGACCGTCGTCGCGGCCACCGCCGCGCTCTTCGCCGGCGCCGGCACGGCGGCGGTGTGGGCGCAGAGCGACTGGAAAGCTCCCGCCGACGCCAAGAACGTGAAGAACCCGCAGGCCGCCAAGAAGACCGATCCGAAGGAGCTCGCCGAGGGCAAGAAGCTGGCGGAGACCAACTGCGCCTCCTGCCACGGCCCCGAGGGCAAGGGCAACGGCCCCGCCGCCGCCGCGCTGCCGCCGCCCAAGCCGGCGGACTGGACGTCGGCGAAGGTCGCCGCCGAGACCGACGGCGAGATCTTCTGGAAGATCAGCAACGGGCGCGGCGCCATGCCGCCGTGGAA
>DASSLH010000208.1:0-3001 GCA_035689625.1 Candidatus Methylomirabilota bacterium
CGTGGGCTTCGCGCGCCGCGCCAGCCGCGAGCCGCTGGCCGCGCTGTTCGCCAGCCATCACGTGCAGCCGCCGGCGGCCGCGCGCCACGTCGTCGATCGCTACCTGGCGCTGCTGGCCCCGCTCGGCGTCACCGAGCGCCGGCTCGAGTTTGCCCTGCCCGCGGTGCCGGCCAGCGAGGCCGCGATGGACGAGTGGCTGGCCGCGCAGGGCCTGAAGCCGCAGCGGCGGCTCGTCGTGCTCAACCCCGGCGCCGGCCGAAGCGACAAGCGCTGGCCGGTGGAGCACTTCGCGGCGCTGGCGGCGCGACTGACCCAGGAAGCGGCCGCGCACGTCGTGGTCGTGTGGGGGCCGGGCGAGGCGGCGGCGGCGCGCGCGATCGTGGCTGGCTCGGCCAGCGCCGGGCCGCGCGCGCTGCTGGCGCCGCCCACCGATCTGCACGAGCTGCTCGCGCTGCTGCGGCGGGCCAGCCTGATGGTCGCCGCCGACACGGGGCCGCTGCACCTGGCGGCCGCGCTCGGCACGCCCTGCGTCGGCCTCTATGGCCCGACCTCGCCGGAGCGCAACGGTCCCTACGGCCCCGGTCACCGCACGCTGACCGCGCCCGGCGCCGCGCTGGCCGCGCTGACTCCCGCGCGCGTGCTCGCCGCCGTCGCCGAGGCGCTGGCGTGACGCGTGCGCGCCTGTCGGTCGTCGTCGTCACGCTCAACGAGGAGGAGCGCCTGCGCGAGTGCCTCGACTCGGTGGCGTGGGCCGACGAGCTGGTCGTGGTGGACGCCGAGTCCGAGGACAAGACGCTGGCGATCGCGCGCGAGGCGACCGATCGCGTGTTCGTGCGCCCGTGGCCCGGCTTCGCCGCCCAGAAGAACTTCGGCCTCGACCAGGCGACCGGCGACTGGGTACTGTCGCTCGACGCCGACGAGAGGGTGTCGCCGGCGCTGCGCGCGGAGATCGAGGACGTTCTCAGGTCGGGCGGCCCCGCCGCCGGCTACGCGGTGCCGCGGCGCAACGTCTTCTGGGGCCGCTGGGTGCGGCACGGCGGGCTCTATCCCGACTGGCAGCTGCGCCTGTTCCGGCGCGGGCACGGACGCTTCGTCGAGCGCGCCGTGCACGAGTCGGTGCGCGTGGACGGCGAGGTCGCCCGGCTGCGCGGCCACCTCGAGCACCGCTCGTATCGTGACGTCGCCGACTTCCTGACGCGCGCCGAGCGCTACACCACGCTGGCCGCCGCCGAGTGGCTGGCGGCCGGGCGGCCGGCGCGGCCGCTGCGCGACCTCGTCGCGCGGCCGGCCGGCCGCTTCCTCGGCATGTACGTGGCGCGCGCCGGCTTCCTGGACGGCTGGAGGGGATTCCTCTTGGCGACGCTCTATGCGTACTATGTCTTCATGCGCTCGGCCAAGGTGTGGGAGGCGACGAAGCGGTGATGGCGACCCGCGAGCGGGTCCTGTCGGGCATGCGGCCGAGCGGGCGGCTGCACCTGGGCAACTACCTGGGGGCGCTCGCCAACTGGGTCACGCTCCAGGACGACTACGACTGCTTCTTCTTCTCCGCCGACTGGCACGTGCTGACCGACCGCGGCGACGTGAGCGACGTGCCGGCCAACACGCTGGAGATGACCGCCGACTGGCTGGGCGCCGGGCTCGATCCGGAGCGCTCGACGCTGTTCATCCAGTCGCTGGTGCCGGAGCACGCCGAGCTGCACCTGCTGTTCTCGATGGTCACGCCGGTGGGCTGGCTGGAGCGCGTGCCGACCTACAAGGAGCGCATCGAGCAGCAGGGGATCACGTCGCCCTCGTACGGGCTGCTCGGCTATCCGCTGCTGCAGTCGGCCGACATCCTCATGTACAAGGCCAGGTGGGTCCCGGTCGGCATCGACCAGGTGCCCCACATCGAGCTCACGCGCGAGGTGGCCCGGCGGTTCAACGCCGCCTTCGGCGCCGTGTTCCCCGAGCCCGACGCCAAGCTGACCGAGATCCCGAAGGTGCCGGGCACCGACGGGCGCAAGATGTCCAAGTCCTACGGCAACGACATCGAGCTCGCCGACCCGCCGGAGACGATCCGCGCCAAGGTGCGGCCGATGGTCACCGACCCGGCGCGCAAGCGGCGCAGCGATCCCGGCAACCCGGACGTCTGCCCGGTCTTCGACCTGCACAAGATCTTCACACCGCCGCCCGACCTCGACTTCTGCGCGAGTAACTGCCGCAGCGCCGGCTTCGGCTGCCTCGACTGCAAGGACATCCTCCTCAAGCACATGCTGCCGCCGCTGGAGAAGATCCGCGACCGGCGGCAGCACTACGCGGAGAAGCCGGACACGATCCGGCAGGTGCTGGCGGAAGGCTCGCGGCGGGCGCGAGCGGTGGCCCGGACGACGATGGAGGAGGTCCGTAGCGCGGTGCGCCTGACCCCATGACCGAGCCCGCCATCACCCCCGAGGTCGAGCTGCGGCTGCGCGTCGGCGACTTCGAGGGGCCGCTCGACCTGCTCCTGCACCTGTGCCGCACCAACGAGATCGACCTCGCCGCGCTGCCGGTGCGCACGATCACCGACCAGTACCTCGCGCACCTGGAGGCGGTGGAGTTCCAGAATCTGGAAGTGGCCGGCGCCTACCTCGTGATGGCGGCCACGCTGATCTACCTCAAGTCGAAGCTGCTGGTGCCGCCCGACGAGACGGCCGAGGAGGCGCTCGACGACGAGGCGCTCGCGCTCAAGGAGGAGCTGCAGCTTCGCCTGCTGGCGTACGCGCGGGTCAAGGTGCAGGGGGCCTGGCTGGGCGAGCGCGAGGCGGCCCAGGCGCTGATCTGGGGCCGGCCATCGAGCACGCTGCCCGCGCTCGAGGACGTGCCGCTGGAGGACCTGTCGGTCCACTGGCTCGAGCGCGCGATGAGACGCCTCATCGACGAGCAGCAGCGCCTGCGGCCGCGCGAGATCGAGCCCAACCCGCCCTCCGTGCTGGAGCGCATGACCGAGATCCTCTCGCTGCTGCGCGACACCTGGTCGCTGCTG
>DASSLH010000209.1:0-6260 GCA_035689625.1 Candidatus Methylomirabilota bacterium
CCCGCGCGGCGCCCACGACCTGGTTGACGTCCAGCGGCACCAGCGGCTGGTCGCGCCGGATGCGCGTGAACTCCTGCAGGCGGCGCACCGTCTGGGCGCCGTCGAGCGCCGCGCGCTCGATGACCTGCAGCCACTGGCGCAGCTGCGGCTCCTGCACGCGGCGGAGTAGCAGCTGGGCGCGTCCGAGCACGGAGGCGAGCAGGTTGTTGAAGTCGTGGGCGACTCCGGAGGCCATCTCGCCGAGGACCCGCAGCTTCTCGGTGCGCACCAGCTGGTCCTGGGCGGCGGCCAGCTCGCCGTAGGCGCGCGTGCGCTCGGTGTAGAGCCGCACGCTCGACAGCGCCAGCGCGGTCAGGTGGGCGACGTTCACGAGCAGGTGCTCCTCGGCCGCCGTGAACGGCCGCTCCGCCGAGCGCAGCACCAGCACGCCGAGCACGCGGTCCCGCGCGCTCAGCGGCACGCCCATCCAGCAGCCAAGGCGCTCGGACAGGGCCACCGGCCTGAGCCCCCGGCGCGCGCACTCGGCGCCGTAGTCGTCGGTGCGCAGCGGCCGCCCCGACTCGAGCACGGGGACCATGAGGCCGACGCCGCCGCTGGCCGGGTAGGTGTGCGGCTCGCTCATGTCCACCTCGCCGTCCACGATGCGCAGCGCCACCTCGAGCTGCTCGGCCTCCTCCGCCCGCAGGACAACGACCATGTTGCGCACGTCCACCACGCGGGCGAGCTGGGCGCGCAGCGCCTCCAGCAGCGCGGCCCGGTCCAGCTGGCCGGTGACCGCGCGCGAGAGCTCGTGCAGGACCGACAGCTCCTCGACGCGGCGGCGGTTCTCCTCGAACAGCCGCGCGTTCTCGATGGCGACGCCGGCCTGGCTGGCGACGGCCTCGATCAACGCGATGTCGCCGGCGCTGAACTCGCGCGCCCGGTCGTGCCAGACGACCGCGAAGCCGCCGATCATGCGGTCCTTGGCCACCACCGGCACGAACAGGTGCGTGCGGTGCGGCGCCGACTCGCGGATCACGCGCGGCAGGCGCGGGTCGTTGCCGGCGTCCGTGGTGAACACGGGCCGCCGCGTGCGCGCGGCCTCCTCGTAGAGGCCGTGGCCGGTGACCGACAGCCGCACGTCGCGCAGCGCGACCAGCCACCCGGGCGGGACCCGGAAGCCGGCCAGTGGCGTGAGCCACTGCCCGGTCTCGTCGAGCATCCAGAGCCCGACCGTGTCGGCGCCGAACGTGCGCGCCACCTGGCGCAGGAAGTGGCGGACGAGGCCCTGCACGTCGAGCGTCGAGGACACGGCGCGGCTGACCGACAGCAGCGTCTCGGTCTCGGCCAGCTTGCGCTGCGTCTGGCGCGCCAGCTCGGCGTTCTCGATGGCCAGGCCGACCTGGGCGGCCACGCCCTCGACCAGCCGCACCTCGGCCGGCGCGAACGTGCGCCCCGTCCGCCACCAGACGAGGAACAGCCCGCCGACCGCCTGGCCGTGCGCCATCGTGGGGGCGAACAGCACCGAGTGCGGCGGCAGCCCCCGCGCCCAGTCGGCGTCGAACCGCGGATCGGCCTGCACGTCGCTGCTGGCGATCGAGCGGCCCTCGGTCCAGGCCGGCAGCAGCGCGGGGAACCGCGCCAGCACCATCGGGCGTTCGGTGAAGAACGGCAGCAGCTGCCGGGGGACGTGATAACCGGCCGCCGGCACGAGGCGCTCGCGCCGCTCGTCCACGAGGTACACGCCGACCATGTCGGCGCCGAACGCGCGGCCCACCTCGGCCGCCATGCGGCGCATCGCGGTGTCCGTCGGGCCCGCCTGCGAGAGGACCTGGCCGACGGTGAGCAGCGTACGCGTCGCCTTCAGGCGCTCCTGGGCCTCGGCGTACAGGCGCGTGTTCTCCAGCGCGAAGGCCAACTGGCCGGCGATGGCCATGGCCAGGTCGCTCTGCCAGTGCTGGAAGCGCGTGGGCCGCTCGCAGTAATCGAGCGTCATCACGCCGATGACCCGCTCCTGCAGCACCATCGGCACGATGAGACAGGACTTGAGGCCGAACGACTCCACCCACTCGTGCGGGATCAGCGTGGTGGTGGACGCGTCCTCGATGATCACCGGTTGCCGCGTCTCGATCACCTGGGCGTTGGCCGGGACCGTGCCCGGCGGCTGCGTCGACGGGACCTGGAACTCCTCCCACATGCGCGGCGTCTTGCGCCCGTCGGCGAACTGCGACATGAGCGGCACCACCCGGTCGCCGTCCCACAGCTCGAGCGTGCAGCGGTCGACGCGGCAGACCTGGGCCACCTTGAGCGTCACGCGCTTGAGCAGCGTGCGCGAGTCCAGGGTGGAGTTCAGCAGCTCGGCCACCTCGAGCAGCGCGCGCGTCTCGGTCAGGCGCCGCGACGTCTCCGAGTACAGGCGGGCGTTCTCCAGCGCGATGGCCGCCTGGGCGGCCAGCGAGCCCATGAGCGAGGCCGTCTCCGGCGTCACCGACGAGGCGGTCGCGCGGTGCACGGCGAAGGCGCCGAGCACGCGGTCGCCGATGGCGATCGGGTAGGCGGTCAGCCAGCGCAGGCCGCGTCGCTGCGCAGGCGGCGCATCCACGAAGCGCGGATCCGCGCCGGCGTCCGTCCACAGGATGGGCTCGCGGTGCTGCACGACCCAGCCGACGGCGCCCTCGCCGACCGCGAGGTCATCGTGCAGCTCGGCGGCCAGCTCGGCGTCGCCGAACGTCAGCGCCCGCCGCAACCGCTGGCTGGCCGCGTCGTGGGCCCAGATGCTCACGAACGCCGCCTCGAAGAACTGCGCGATCGCGCGCGCCAGGTTCTGCAGGACCTCCTCGACGTTCAGCGAGGAGGACACCAGCCGGTTGACTTCCTCCAGCGCGCGCAGGCGCTCGGCGTAGCGGCGCGCCTCCTCGTAGAGGCCGGCGTTGCGGACGGCGGCGGCGGCCTGGGCCGAGAACGACTGCAGCAGCTCGTCGTCGTCACGGGTGAGCCGGAAGGGCCGGTCGCTGATGACGACCAGCACGCCGAGCAGCCGGTGCTGGTCGAGGATCGGGGTGGCGAAGAGCGAGCGGAAGCCGCGCTCGCGCGCCCAGTCGCGCGCCACGAAGCGCCCGTCGGCGAAGATGTCGTCGATGGACAGCGCACGGCGCTCCACCGCCGCCCAGCCGACGGCGCCCTCCCCGAAGCGCAGGTCGCTGATGTTCTGGGCGTGGCCGGGGGAGGCGTCGGCGTAGGCCTGCATGTGCAGCGTGCCGGTGGCCTCGTCGGCCAGCCAGACGCCCACGAACGGCGCGCTGATGATCTGGGCGGTCGCCTCGGCGATGGAGGTGAGGACCTCGCCGGTGTCGAGCGACGACGTGACGAAGTGGTTGAGGCGCGCCAGCGTGCGCAGCCGGGTGGCGCGCGTCTCGGCCGCCTGGTAGAGGCGCGAGTTCTCCAGCGCGATGGCCGCCTGGGCCGCGAAGCTTTCCAGCAGCGCCTGCTCCTCGGCCTGGAACCGCTCGCCCCCCTCGCCGCGCGTCATCACGACGACGCCGCGCGCCTGCTCGCCGACGACCAGCGGCTGGGCGATCGCGTGCCGCACGCCGTGGGCGACGAACTGCGGGAGCGCCAGCGGCGAGCGCGGGTAGTCGTTGGCCACGAGCCCGCGCCGCTCGGCGACGGCCACGCCGGCGATCCCCTCCCCCGGCTGCAGCCGCACGACGCCGGGCCCCTCGGCGGTCCACGCCCGCCGCACGAGCAGGCCGCCCTCCTCGACCAGGTAGATCGCGCCCTCGGCGTCGAACAGCCGGCCGGAGCGCTCGACCACGAGGCCGAGGAGACGGTCGGGATCCAGCTCGGCGGCGAACTCGCGCTCGATCTCGGCCAGCGCCGCGATCTGCCGCCGGCGCGCGCGCTCCAGCGAGAACAGCCGCGCGTTCTCCAGCGCCAGCGCCGCCTGGTCGGCGAAGGCCTGCAGCAGCTGCGCCTCCTCGTCGGTGAACACGCGCCCGTGGCGGTCGCCGATGCCGAGCGCGCCGATGACCATGCCCTTGACGCGCAGGGGCACGGCCAGCAGCGCGCCCTCGCCGGTACGGACCAGCACCTGGCGCAGGTCCTCGGGCACGCTGACGGTCGGGTCGCTCAGCACGTCGCGCGTGGCCACCGGCCGCCCGTCGATCGCCGCCCGCCCGAGCACGCCGGTGCCGGCGGGCATCACGTGGCCGGGCTCGAAGCCCTCGCGGCCGGCGCCGCCCAGCGCCAGCGCCACCAGCGAGCCGTCGGGCTGCATCAGACGCAGCACCGAGGACTGGGCGGCGAACAGCGGTAGCACGCTCTCGACCGTGCGGCCGACGACGTCGCTGACGTCGAGGGTCTCGGTCAGCGTCTGGGCCAGCCGGGCGAGCTCCTCCGCCTCGTGACGCCGGCGCGCGGTCTCCGCGTAGAGCCGCGCGTTCTCCAGCGCCAGCGCCGCCTGGTCGGCGAAGGCCTGCAGCAGCCGCGCGTCGGCGTCGGTGAAGACGCGCCCGGCGCGATCGGAGACCGACAGCGCGCCGATCGTCTGGCCCTTGGCGCGCAGCGGCACCGCCAGCTGCGCGACGTCGCCGATGCCAGCCATGCGCGCGCGCATGTCGTCGGTCAGCGCCAGCGCCGGGTCCGTGCCGATGTCCGCCGTCATGACGGCCTCGCCGCGCTCGACGGCGAGGCCCGAGGTGGACACACCGGGCGGCAGCACATGGCCGCGCATGAACACGCTCTTGGCACGGCCGGCGAAGGCCAGCCCCTCCAGCGCGCCGTCGGGGCGCAGCAGGCGCAGGCCGGAGGACTGCACGTTGAACAGCGCCAGCACGCTCTCGGCCATGCGGGCGCCGACGGCGTCGACGTCGAGCGTCTCGGTGAGGTCACGGGCCACGCGCGTCAGCTCCTCCGCCTCGCGCCGCCGCCGCGCGGTCTCCGCGTAGAGCCGCGCGTTCTCCAGCGCCAGCGCCGCCTGGTCGGCGAAGGCCTGGGCCAGGCGCATGTCCTCCTCGTCGAACACGCGGCCCGTGCGGTCGGCGACCGCCAGCGTGCCGAGCAGCCGACCCTGCACGAGGAGCGGCACGCCGAGCAGCGCGCGGTCCTCGCTGGCGGCGACCTTGGCCCGGACCTCGTCGTCGTAGCGCAGGCGCGGATCGCGCAGCGCGTCCGGCGCCGCCACCGCCCGGCGCTCGTGGGCAGCGAGCCCGGCGATGCCGATGCCGGGCGCCAGCACGCGTGTCCACTCGAAGCGCGTGTCGCCGGACACGGTGGCGGCGATCATCCGGTCACCCTCGCCCGGCCGGTACAGCGCCGAGGAGCGCGCGCCCAGCAGCTGGCAGACGCTGTCGGCGACGCGCTGGCCGACGGCGTCGGGATCGAGCGTCTCGGACAGCACGCGGCCGAGGTCGGCCAGCGCGCGCATCCGGCCGGCCTGGCGGCGGGCCTCGAGGTAGAGCCGCGAGTGCTCGAGCGCAACGGCGGCCTGGCCGGCGAAAGCTTCGGCCAGCTCCTGGTCGCGCGGCGTGAACGCCCGGCGGGCGCGGAACGTCAGCACGCCGATCGTGCGATCGCCGACCTTGAGCGGAACGCCGAGGAACTTGCGGTAGGCGAGCCGCCGGGCGGCCTCGCGGTGCTCGGGCAGCACGCGGTCGTCGTCAAGGTCGAAGACCAGCGAGTGACCGGCCTCGACGACGCGGCCGCTCATGCTCTCGCCGACCTTCAGCCGCGGCCGCAGCATCGTCTCCGCCGCGCTGCCGGCCAGTCCCGCCAGCACGAGGTCGCCGCCGTCCAGCAGGCGGAAGCCGGCGTTGTCCACCGCGAGCAGGCGCGCCGCCTCCTCGGCGATGGAGGACAGCAGCGTCTCGGCCGGCGCCTGGGCGCCAATCTTCGTGTTGATCTCCAGCAGCGCGCTCAGGTAGGCGCGGCGCGCCTGCTCGTCGAAGAACCGGCGCGCGTTGTCGATGGCGATGGCGGCCTGGTTGGCCAGCGACTGCAGCAGCGAGAGGTCCTCGGCGGAGTAGGCGCGCGGCGCGCGGTCGCCGACGACCAGCGCGCCGATGGTGCGATCGCCCACCATGAGCGGCACCGCGGCCGCCGAGACGATGCCCTCGGCGGCCAGCCGCGCGGCGTTGCGCACGCGGGGGTCGTTCGGCACGTCCGGCATGGCGACCGCCGCGCGCCGGGTCAGCGCCAGCCCGATCAGGCCCTCGCCCATGGGGATCGCGCGCAGCCCCTCGGGCGCCGGCAGCGCGCCGGCGGCGGCGCCCAGCGTCACCTGG
>DASSLH010000210.1:0-11949 GCA_035689625.1 Candidatus Methylomirabilota bacterium
TCCGCCAGCAGCCGAGCGCGCGTGTCGGCGTAGAACGGCTTGCTCACGCGGCCGGCCGGCGAGGCGGCGGCGGCCAGCGAGGGGACGAGGGTGGCGCCGCTGGCGGCGGCGCCGTCGATCATGCCGCCCAGGCAGGTGCCGGTGCCGCGGTAGACCTCGAGGATCTCGCCGCCATAGTGGAGGCCACGCGCCTCGAACTGGGCGCGATCGGTCGAGATGGGACTGAACGTGTTGGTCTCGTGCGAGACCATCGCGACGAAGAACCGCACCCTGCCTCCTGACCGCGTGCGACGTCGGGATGCCGGCGCCGACGGCGAGGGATAGTGTAGAAGGTCGGCTCAGCCCGTTCAATGAGGAGGAGCGCCATGAGCGAGGGGGCTTGCTTCCACAACCTGCGCGAGGGCGGCATCGTGCGGCAGCTGTCCGCCGGCGTCACCGCGCGCGTCTTCCCCGGCGTGCACGCCATGCTGTCGGTCGTCACCCTGGAGCCGCACGCGGTCTCGCCGGTGCACTCGCATCCCAACGAGCAGTGGGGCGTGTGCCTGGAGGGCGAGTGGATCCGGATCCAGGACGGCGTGGAGCACCACGTCAAGGCCGGCGACTTCTGGCAGACGCCGCCGAACGTGCCCCACGGCGGCCGCACGCTGGACACGCGCTGCGTGGTGCTGGACATCTTTGCGCCGCCGCGCGAGGAGTACACGCAGGCGGGCTCCGGCCTCGGCACAGCCACCCTCGCGCGCTAGCGTCCTCCGCGACCCGCGTCGGGCGGCGGCCGGCGGCGCCGGGGCCTGGCCGGTTCGGCCGCCGCCCGCGCTCGCAGGCGTGAGCCTTGCGTTGTGCGGAGGGGGGCGCACCGAGACCGTGCACTTCGGGCTCGACTTCGATCGCGTGGCGCCTCGCGGTTGAGCGCTGCGAGCGCCGGCGATGGCCTCACCCGCCACCCGGCGCCACCGGCCGCCGCCCGGCGCTCCCGTGGCGGCCGCACGCGGTGTTGCTGCGCCCGGCCGGGCCGGCCTGCTCCGAAATGCGGGGTGATACAATCGCCGGCGTGAAATCGGTGGTCGTGGTGACGGGTGGGGCGGGGTTCATCGGGTCGCATCTCGTCGAGCGGATCCTTGGAGAGCAAGGGGACACGACGGTGCGGGTGCTCGACGACTTCTCGACGGGCAGCGAGACGAACCTGGCGTTCGCGGGCGGGGCGGGCGCGCGGCTGGAGGTCGTGCGCGGCGACATTCGCGACCTGGCGACGGTCGAGCGCGTCGTCGAGGGCGCGGCGGTGATCTTCCACCAGGCGGCGATGCGGTCGGTGCCGCGCTCGGTCGCCGATCCGCTCGGCGCCAACGCCAACAACGTCACCGGCACGCTGCACGTGCTGGAGGCGGCGCGCCGGCGCCGCGTGCGGCGCGTCGTGTACGCGTCGTCGTCGTCGGTGTACGGCGACCGTCCCGAGCTGCCCAAGCGCGAGAACCAGACGCTGGCGCCCATCTCGCCCTACGCGGTGTCGAAGGCGGCCGGCGAGCAGTACGCGCAGGTGTGGACGCGCCTGTACGGCGTGGAGACGGTCGGGCTGCGCTACTTCAACGTGTTCGGGCCGCGCCAGGACCCGAAGTCCGAGTACGCGGCGGTGATCCCGCGCTTCATTCTGTGGGCGCTGCAGGGCGCGCCGCTCGAGGTCCACGGCGACGGCCGCCAGTCGCGCGACTTCACCTACATCGACAACGTCGTGGACGCCAACCTCGCCGCCGCCGCCGCCCCGGCCGCCGCCGGCGAGGTCTTCAACGTCGGCTGCGGCGATCGCGTGAGCCTGCTCGACATCATCGGCCGGCTGGAGCGCATCCTCGGCCGGCCGGTGGCGCGCCGGCATACGCCGGGCCGCGCCGGCGACGTGCCGCACACGCAGGCCGACATCACGAAGGCCGCCAAGCTCATGGACTACCAGGCGCGGATCGACTTCGACGAGGGCTTCCGGCGGACCGTCGACTACTTCAGGAGGACCGGATGATGCGCCGAGCGCTGATCGCCCTGCTGTGCGCCGGCCTGGCCGTGCTGGCCGGCCACGCCGTCGCCGTCGCCCAGCACCCCCCCGTGCTCGTCGTGCAGAGCCAGGCGGAGCCGCCCGGCCTGGACATGACGGCGACGCCGGCCACCGCGACCTCCGGCATCGTCTTCTACAACGTGCAAGAGGCGCTGGTGAAGGTGGATCGCCACGGCAAGCTGGTGCCGTGGCTGGCCGAGCGCTGGCACACCGCCGACAACCGCAACTACACCTTCTTCCTGCGCCACGGCGTGCGCTTCCACAACGGGCGCGAGATGAAGGCCGCCGACGTCAAGTACGTGTTCGAGCGCGCGCTGAACCCGGAGACCAAGCACCCCTACGCGAAAGACTACGAGGCGATCGGCGACATCATCGTCAAGGACGACTACACGGTCACCTTCGCGCTCAAGACGGTCAACGCCAACTTCCTGCAGAACGTCGCCCGCTCGGGCGCGGTCATCTACCCGCGGGAGGCGGTGGACACGATGAAGAGCGCGCCGCTCGGCACCGGCCCCTTCCGCTTCGAGGAGTGGGTGCGCGGCGACCGTATCGTGCTCGTCAAGAACAAGGACTACTGGACCACGGGCCTGCCCAAGCTCGACCGGGTGACGTTCCGCTTCATCACCGATCCCAACGCGGTGCAGGCGGCGCTCAAGGCCGGCGACATCGACGCCTCGCTGTTCGGCCTCGGCGCCGAGCACGTCGAGGACCTCAAGAAGGACCCGCGCTTTTCGGTGATCGTCGGCGACACGACGAACGACGTGATCCTGGCCATGAACAACTCGCGCAAGCCGTACACCGACGTGCGCGTGCGGCGCGCGATGACGTACGGGATCAACAAGCAGGACGTCCTCAAAGGCGCGATGTTCGGTATGGGCAAGATCCTCGGCACCAACGTGGATCCGCTCAACCCGTATTACGTGGACCTCGCGAGCGCGATGCCGTACGACCCGGCCCGGGCCAAGAAGCTGCTGGCCGAGGCCGGCTATCCGAACGGCTTCGAGACCGTCCTGAAGGTCACCCCGCAGTACGAGTACACCGTGCGCTCCGGCCAGGTGATCGTCGACAACCTCAAGAAGATCGGCGTCAGCGTCAAGCTCGAGCAGATCGAGTGGGGCCAGTGGCTGTCGCGCGTGTTCCGCGAGGCCGACTACGATCTCACGATCATCGGCCACGCCGAGGCCTGGGACATCAAGAACTACGCGAACCCCAAGTACTACTTCCGCTACGACAGCCCCAAGTTCCAGGCGCTGTTCGCCAAGTCGGAGCGAACGGTGGACGACAAGGCCCGACGCGATCTCTACGTGCAGATGCAGAAGCTGCTGGTCGAGGAGGCGCCCGCCGTCTGGCTGTTCATGCACCCGCGGCTGGCCGTCGCCAGGAAGGGCGTGCAGGGGCTCTGGAAGGACCTGCCGACGTCGGCCGCCGACCTGTCCGAGGTGTCGTGGGCGCCCGCCAAGTGAGCGCCGCCTAGCGCGTGCGCCGGTACGCTGTCCGCAGGGTCGCGGCGCTCGCCGCGACCCTCGTCTTCGTCTCCGCGCTGGTCTTCGTCGTCGTTCGCGTCCTGCCCGGCGATCCCGCCGCGATCATCATGGGCACCGAGGGCAGCCCCGAGGCGACGGCCCGCCTGCGCGAGTCGCTCGGCCTGAACCGCCCGCTGCCGGCGCAGTACGTCGCCTGGCTTGCCGGCGCGCTGCACGGCGACCTCGGCCGCTCGATCCAGTACGACGTGCCGGTCGGGCAGCTCATCGTCTCGCGCCTGCCGGTCACGCTGCCGCTCACGCTGATGGCCGCCGCGTTCATGGTGCTGGGCGCGCTGCCGCTGGGGCTGTACGCCGCCACCCGCCATCGCCGGGCCGGCGACTACGCGGCGATGATCGTCTCCCAGATCGGGATCTCGGTGCCGCAGTTCTGGTCGGGCCTGCTGCTGATCCTGCTGTTCTCCGTGACGCTGGGCTGGGTGCGGGCCGGCGGCTTCGACGGCTGGTCGGCCGGCGTCGGCGCCGGCCTGCGCGCGCTGCTGCTGCCGGCCGTCGCCCTGGGCGTGTTCCAGGCCGCCGTGCTCGTGCGGGCCACGCGCTCGGCCGTCCTCGACGTGCTGCGGGAGGACTACGTGCGCACCGCCCGCGCCAAGGGCGTGCGTGAGGCGCGGGTCGTCGCCGTGCACACGCTGCGCAACGCGATGATCCCGATCGTCACGGTGGCCGGCCTGCAGCTGGGCCAGCTCATGGCCGGCTCCATCGTGCTGGAGTCAGTGTTCGCGCTGCCGGGTCTGGGCCGGCTCGCGCTGGGGGCGATCAGCGCGCGCGACCTGCCGGTGGTGCAGGGCGTGGCGCTGTTCGTGGCCAGCACGATCGTGCTCATCAACTTCGCGGTCGATCTCGCCTACGGCCTGCTCGACCCGCGCATCCGGTACGACTAGCGTGGCCCGGCGACGGCCGCTGCGGCACGTCACGTTCACGCTGGGCGCGGTCATCACGCTGGCGCTGCTGGCCACCGCCGCGCTCAGCCTCGTCTACACGCCGGCCGATCCGCTGGCGATGTCCATCACCGGGCGCCTGCAGGGGCCGTCGGCCGGCCATCCGTTCGGGACCGACCAGTTCGGGCGCGACATCCTCTCCCGCGTGATGACCGGCGCGGTGACGTCGATCGCCGTCGGCGTGATCGCGGTGAGCCTGGGCGCCGGCGTCGGCGTGCTCGTGGGCATGGCCAGCGGCTACGTGGGCGGCTGGCTCGACGAGGGCCTCATGCGGCTGGTGGACGCCGTGCAGGGCTTCCCGGCGATCCTGTCGGCGCTGCTCTTCACCGCCGTGTTCGCGCCCGGCATGGCCGTCAGCATGGTCGCGATCGGCATCGCGTTCGTGCCGGCGTTCGCGCGGCTGGCCCGCGGCGCCGTGCTCGAGCTGCGCGAGCGCGAGTTCGTGGTGGCCGCGCACGCGCTGGGCGGCGGCGACGCGCGGCTGCTGCTCCGTCACATCCTGCCGAACTCGCTGCCGCCGCTGATCGTGCAGGCGACCACCAGCTTTCCGGTGGCGATCCTCGCCGAGGCCGCGCTGGCCTACCTGGGGCTGGGCACGCAGCCCCCGTATCCCTCGTGGGGGCTCATGCTCAAGGAGGCGCAGAATTTCCTGTCGCTCAACCCGTGGTTCGCGGTCTTCCCGGGAGGCGCCATCGCGCTCACCGTGCTGGGCCTGAACCTGCTTGGGGACGGGCTGCGGGACCTCCTGGACCCGAAGACGGCCTGAGCAACCTTATTTGACAATTATGCAAAGGTGCCTTTATCGTAGCGGTTGGCCTCGGCGCTGGCACGCCGGCTCTCACGCGCTGGCGAATCTCACGGGCGCCTCGGAGAATGCACAGACATGAAGGTCTTCAGCACGTCGTTCACGCTGTCCACGGAGGAGCGGACCGAGGTCTCGGACATCAGCAAGCTCGTCCGCGAGGCGGTCCAGCAGTTTCCGGTGGCGAACGGCATCGTCCTCATCAACACGCTGCACACGACGTGCGCCCTGTTCATCAACGAGTTCCAGAGCGCGCTCATCGACGACCTGAAGAGCCTCATCGAGCGGCTGGTGCCCGAGCGCGGCGGCTACCGTCACGACGATCCGCGCTTCTCCGATTGCGAGCGCGGCAACGCGCACGCCCATCTGCGGGCGGCGCTGCTTGGCCGCAACATCGCTATCGGCCTCGTCAACGGCGAGCTGTCGCTGGGCCGGTTCCAGTCGGTGATCTTCGCCGAGCTCGACGGGCCGCGCAAACGCGAGATCACCGTCCAGATCCTCGGCGAGTAGCCGCCCCGGCCCTCCGTCGCCCCCGCCTCCGCGCCGGCCTCGTCGCGCGCGGCCGCCGCCCCGGCACATAGGCGTTGACCCGCGCCAGGCCGCCGTGCTGAAATCCATGTTCATATGTTGAACATCGCCGCGCCCTCCGCATGAGCTCCCTGATCGCGCCCTACGGTGGCCGTCTGGTCGATCTTCGCGTCCCCGCCGACGAGGCGGCGGCCCTGCGGGAGGCCGCCGGCCGGCTGCCCTCCCTGCAGCTGTCCGATCGCAGCGTGTGCGACCTCGAGCTGCTGGCCTCCGGCGCCTTCTCGCCGCTGGATCGTTTCATGGGCCGGGCCGACCACGAGCGCGTGATCCGCGAGATGCGCCTGGCCTCGGGTGCGCTGTTCCCGGTTCCGATCGCGCTGCCGGCCGAGCCGGATCCGGCGATCCGCGCCGGCGCCGACCTGGCCCTGCGCGACGCCCGCAACGACCTGCTCGCGGTCATGACGGTGGACGAGATCTACGAGTGGGACTGGCGCGATGTCGCCCGTGGCGTGCTGGGCACGCTCGACGCGCGCCACCCCCTCGTCGCCGAGATGCCGCGCTGGGGCCGCCTGCTACTGGCCGGCCGTCCCCGGCTGCTGCAGGCGCCGGCCCGCTGGGATTTCCGCGACCTGCGCCTGACC
The DNA here is from genome assembly GCA_035689625.1 of Candidatus Methylomirabilota bacterium. GTDB lineage: Bacteria > Methylomirabilota > Methylomirabilia > Rokubacteriales > CSP1-6 > AR5. The sequence goes on from DASSLH010000210.1 coordinate 6,486, forward strand.
CCGGCCGAGACGCGCGAGCGGCTGGCCGCCACCGGCCGCGCGAACGTCGTCGCCTTCCAGACCCGCAATCCCCTGCATCGCGTGCACGAGGAGCTGACCAAGCGCGCCACCGCCCGCGTGGACGGCGTGCTGCTGCTCCACCCCTCGGTCGGCATGACGAAGCCGGGCGACGTCGACCACTACACCCGGGTGCGCGGGTACCGGGCGCTGGCGGCGCGCTACTACGATTCGAGTCGGATCGTGCTGGCGTTGCTGCCGCTGGCGATGCGCATGGCCGGGCCCCGGGAGGCGCTCTGGCACGCGCTGATCCGGCGCAACCACGGCGCCAACCACTTCATCGTGGGGCGCGATCACGCCAGTCCCGGCGTCGACTCCGGCGGCCGGCCCTTCTACGGCCCCTACGACGCCCAGGAGGTAGTGGCCAAGCACGCCGCCGAGCTGGGCGTGACGATGGTGCCGTTCAGCGAGCTGGTGTATTTGCCCGACGAGGCCCGCTACGAGGAGGTCTCCAAGGTCGAGCCCTCCACGCGCACGGCCTCGATCTCGGGGACGCAGGTCCGCGAGCAGTACCTCAACCGCGGCCGCGCGCTGCCGGACTGGTTCACCCGGCCCGAGGTGGCCGAGATCCTGGCCGAGACGTACCCGCCGCGCCACCGGCAGGGCGTGTGCGTGTGGTTCACCGGGCTCAGCGGCAGCGGCAAGTCGACGACCGCCGACGTGCTCACCGTGCTGCTGCTCGAGCACGGCCGGCAGGTGACGCTGCTCGATGGCGATGTGGTGCGCACGCATCTGAGCAAGGGACTGGGCTTCAGCCGCGAGGATCGCGACACCAACATCCGCCGCATCGGCTTCGTGGCCGCCGAGATCGTGCGCCACGGCGGCGTCGCGCTCTGCGCCGCGGTCAGCCCGTACCGGGCCACGCGCGACGAGTGCCGGACGATGGTGGGCGCCGACCGCTTCGTCGAGGTGTTCGTGGACACGCCGATCGCGGTGTGCGAGGCCCGCGACTCCAAGGGGCTGTACGCCAAGGCCCGGCGCGGCGAGCTCAAGGGGTTCACCGGGATCGACGATCCCTACGAGCCGCCGGCCAACCCGGAGCTGCGCCTGGACACCGTGGCGTGCTCGGCCGAGGACAACGCCCGGGCGATCCTGGACCTGCTCAAGCGCGCCGGCTTCGTGCGGGACGGCGACGGCGGCTGATCCGGCGATGGTCGACCGTCACCTCGAGCGCGACCTGCGTATCCTGACCGCGATCGGCGAGGGCACCCCGCTCACCCAGCGGGCGCTGGCCCAGCGGGTCGGCGTCGCGCTGGGGCTCGCGAACCTCTGCGTCAAGCGGCTGGCGCGCAAGGGCTACATCAAGGTGGTGGAGTTCAGCGACAAGCCGGCGGCCCGCAAGCGCCTGCGCTACCTGCTGACGCCCAAGGGCATCGCCGAGAAGACGCGGCTCAGCTACGAGCACGCCGTCTACGCGCTGAACCTCTACCGCCGCACGCGCCAGACGCTGCGCGAGGCGCTGGGCGGCCTGCACGAGCGGGGGCTCGAGCGAGTCGCGCTGTACGGCACCGGCGATGCCGCCGAGCTGGCGTACCTCACGCTGCGGGAGTGCGGCCTGGAGCCGGTCGCCGTGTACGCGGCGGCGCCGGCCGGCGCCTTCCTCGGGTTCCCGGTGCGGCCGGTGGAGACGCTGAACGCGGACGACGTCGATGGGGTCGTGGTGGCGACCTTCGAGCGTCCCGAGCCCCATGTCCTGTTCCTGGAACGCTGCGGCGTGCCGCGCGCGAAGTGCGTCACGCTGCGGCGCACGACGATGGAGAGACCGGCATGAAACAGTTCCTGCGCGGCAACTACACGCTCGACGTGGTGATCGAGGAGCCCCAGGCAGCGGCCGAGGACGCCACCGAGGCCTTCGAGCGCAAGGCGCTGTCCCGGCTGGGCGGCAGCATCTGCTTCGTGAGCAAGAAGGGCTTCCTGTGGAAGGGCGACGGCGCCGATGGATCTGGGACGGCAGATCGCCAGCCGGCTTAACGACGCGACGTTCGAGCGCGTCGCCGCGCTGGCCCTGGCCAACGCCGAGCTGAACCGCCCGCGCATCCGCCACTCGATCCTGGAGCTGAGCCGCGCCATTCCCGACGGCGATGGCCGCGCGCTGGTGGTCGCCGCCGGCCCCAGCCTGCATCGGCGCCAGAGCCTCGAGCGCCTGCGCCGGGCCGGCTTCGCGGGCGCGGTGGTCGCGGTGGACGGCGCCCTCGGCGCCTGCCTGCGCCACGGCATCGTGCCGGACCTCGTCGTGAGCGTCGATCCCCACGGCGAGCGCATCGTGCGCTGGTTCGGCGACCCCGCCCTGGCGGCACCGCCGGCCGACGACTACTTCCGGCGGCAGGAGATGGATCCGGCCCACCGTGACGACGAGGTCGCGGCGAACCGCGAGCTGCTGGAGCTGGTGGACCGTCACGGGCCGCGGTTGAAGCTGGCCATCGCGACCTCGGCGGCGCCGGCGGTCGTGGATCGCTGCGAGAAGGCGGGGATCGAGCTGTACTGGTGGAACCCGATGTACGACGACCACGACCAGCCGGACAGCGTGTCCAAGCGGCTGCATCGCGCCAACGGGCTGCCGTGCCTCAACGGCGGCGGCAACGTCGGCACCGCGGCCTGGGTCATCGCCCACGCCGTGCTCGGCCGCACGCGCGTGGGCATCGTCGGCATGGACTTCTCCTACGCGCCGGGCACGCCGTACGCGCGCACCCAGTACTACCCCGAGCTGCGGGCCCTGCTGGGCGAGCGCTACGCCGAGGCGTTCATCCACATCGACAACCCCCACGTCGGCGAGACGTGGTTTTGCGACCCCGCGTACTACTGGTTTCGCGACGTCTTCCTGCAGATGGCGCGCGACGCCGGCTGCCAGACGTACAACTGCACCGAAGGTGGGATCCTGTTCGGGCCGGGCGTGAGCGTCACGCCGCTCGAGCGGTTCCTGGAGGAGTCCCCCGCGCATGGCTAAGATTCTCTTCGTCAATCCCGTCATCCGCGAGGAGGACGACCCGCGCCACGTGCCGTACGGCGAGGCGCTGCTGGCCGCCATCGTGATGCGCGAGGGTCACCAGGTCCAGGTCTACGACGCCAACGCCTGGCGCGCCTCCGACGCCGTCACCGCCCAGGTGCTGGGCGCCGATCGCTGGGACGTGATCGCCATCGGCGGCATCACCACCGCGTATCGCTCGATCAAGCACATCGTCGGCATGGCCCGCGAGGTGGCGCCCCAGGCGCTGATCGTGGCCGGCGGCGGCTTCCTCACCTCGATGCCGCGCGACATCCTGCGCTTCCTGCCCCAGGTCGACGTCGGCGTCGTGGGCGAGGCGTTCCGCTCGTTCCCCGAGCTGCTCCGGCGCCTCGATGCCGGCACCCGCGACTGGGCGGCCGTCGACGGCCTGGCCTGGCGCGACCCGGCCGGCCGGGTCGTCGTCAACCCGCAGGCGCCGCTGCTGATGGAGCTCGACACGCTGCCGTATCCGGCGTGGGAGCTGTTCCCGCTGGAGGTCTACTTCAAGAACAGCATGGCGCTGTTCTCCGAGGAGGGCATGCTGACGCGGCGCCGGCTGGACATCAACGCGTCCTATGGCTGCTCGCTCATCTGCCGCTTCTGCTTCCACCTCGGCATCGCCGGCGACCTCGAGGTGGTGGAGCGCGACGGCGAGCGCGACGTGCGGTTCACCTACAACCGCAACATCCGCTACCACAGCCCGCGCTACGTCGTGAGCCTCGTGAAGTACGCGCGCGAGCGCTTCGGCATCGACTTCGTCGGTTTCCTGGACGAGAACCTCATGACGATGCACCAGTCCTCCGGCAAGACGTGGCTGACCGACATCGCCCGCCTGTGGATCGAGGAGGGGCTGCAGCCGCAGTGCGTGCGCGAGGGCGTGCCCCACGATCCCGACCGCTGCACGGGCGTGCACTGGGGCGGGACGAGCCACGCCACCCTGTGCTCGCCCGAGGTGCTGGCGGCGATCAAGCAGGCCGGCTGCTCGCACCTGGTCTACGGCTACGAGAGCTTCTCGGCCCGCGTGCTGAAGACGGTGGGCAAGGGCGCCACGCCCCAGACCAACGAGCGCTCGCTGCGCTGGACGCTGGAGGCCGGCATCCGGCCCATCCCCAACCAGATGATGGGGTTCCCCGACGAGGACTTCGACTCCATCCGCGACAACGTGCTGGCCTGGAACCGGCTCGGCCTGCAGGTCAAGCCGTTCTTCGCCACGCCCTATCCCGGCACCGAGTGGTACTACGCCTACAAGCACCGCATCCTGCAGCAGTACGGTGGCGATCTGGAGGCGTTCCTGCTCGACGTCGGCGACGCGACGCGCATCACCGCGGTGATCTCCAAGAAGTTCAGCGCGGTCGAGCTGTACGGCCTGCGCGAGCTGATGGTGCAGCGCGACCTTGGCCGCATCGCCGCCTACGAGGCGGACTGGAATCGCCTGCACCCTGACGGGCCGCACCTGGCCCAGGCGCCGCGCGAGCCGGCCCGCGCGCCGCAGTCGGTGCTGAGCCGATGAAGCTCGCCATCATCGGCCTCGGCTCCATCGGGCGGCGGCACCTCGGCAACTTCCACACGATCGGCGTCGAGCCGCTCGCCGCCTGGGACGCCGACCCGGCCGCCCGCGAGAGCGCCGTCCGACAGTTTCCGTTCGCCACGATCACGCCGACGCTGGAGGCCGCGCTCGACGGCGCCGCCGGCGTCGTCATCGGCACGCCGCCCGACTCGCACCTGGCGCTCGGGCGCATGGCCGCCGAGCGCCGGGCCCACGTGCTGGTCGAGAAGCCGCTCACGCAGACGGTGGACGGCGTGGACGCCTGGCTGCGCGACTGTGACGCCAAGGGCGTGCGGGTGCTGACCGCCTACAACTGGCGCTACTGGCCGCCGATGCTGCTGGCCGAGCGGCTGCTGAAGGAGGGGCGCATCGGCGCCCTGCGCGCCGCCCGCACCGAGTACGCCTATCACCTGCCGCACCATCGCTATCCCGGCCGCGATTACCGGCAGTTCTACATGGCCAAGGCCGCCCAGGGCGGCGGCTGCGTGCTCGACGAGAGCCACGCGATCGACTACATGCGCTGGCTGTGCGGCGAGATCACCGAGGTGAGCGCGATCGTGGACCGCATCTCCAGCCTGGAGATCGAGACCGACGACATCGCCGACCTCACCGTGCGGTTCGCCTCCGGCGCCGTCGGCAACATCCACATGAACCTGTTCGCCTGGACCATGCACAGCCACTTCGAGCTGATGGGCGAGGACGGCGTGCTGCAGTGGCGGCGGTTCGAGAACGAGATCCGCCTGTTCGATCCCCGGGCGGACCGCTGGGAGATCTATCCCTTCGCCGGCCAGCTCAATGACATGTACGTCGAGGAGGCGCGGCACTTCGTCGCCTGCGTGCGCGGCGAGGCGACGCCGCGCTGTGACGGCTGGGACGGG
>DASSLH010000211.1:0-12837 GCA_035689625.1 Candidatus Methylomirabilota bacterium
CTGGGGGCTCAGCTGCAGCGCCTGGGCGCCGCGGCGGGCCTGGCGTCGCATCAGGTCGAGGCTCAGGTCGGCGACCTGCAGGCGGCTGGGCTCGCCGCCGCCCGGCTGGGCGCGCCGCCGCAGCGCCCGCACGCGCGCCAGCAGCTCGGCCAGCGCGAACGGCTTGGTGAGGTAGTCGTCGCCGCCCTGCTCGAGGCCGAGCACGCGCTGCTGGACGGAGCGGCGCGCGGACAGGATGAGGAACGGCGCGCTCACGCCCTCCGCGCGCAGCCGTCCCATCAGGTCCAGGCCGTCCGTGTCCGGCAGGCCGAGATCGAGGATGACCACGTCGTGGGCCGCGCCCCGGGCCTGCGCCTCGGCGGCGGCGCCCGAGGTCGCCACGTCGACGGCGCAGCCGGCGTCGAGCAGCGCCTCCCGTACGCAGGAGACGATCGCGCCGTCGTCCTCGACGATCAGGACGTGCATCGTTTCGAGCCTAGATCGTCAGCGCCCGCCCGGCAAGGGCCAGCGCCTCCGACCAGAAGCCCGGCGAGCCGTTCCACGCCCTCACCTGCGGCACGCTGATGGACACGCCGTTCTGGCGAACAGCACGCCGTCGCGGCCGGTGTGGGCGCGGACGAACCTGAGCACGGCCCAGGCGGTGCCGTTCTCGCCTGACAGCCATCTCCCGCGGTCAGGCGGCTCGGGGCCCGAGGCCCCGTGGACTAATCGCCGAGGTCGGAGGGCAGGCGGGGGCGCTCGGCGACGGTGAGGCTGATGTCGCGGGTGTGGCCGTCGCGCATGAGCGTGACCTTCACGCGCTGGCCCGGTCGCAGCGTCTTCACCTTGTTGACGTAGTCCTGGTGGGTGCGCACCGGCGTGCCCTGGATGGCGGTGACGATGTCGCCGCCGAGCAGGTACTCCTCGCCCTGCACGACGACCGCCAGCGTGCCGCCGCGGATGCCGGCCTGGTCGGCAGGACTGCCGTCGTAGACGATCTCGACGAGATAGCCCGGCACGATCGGCATGCGCACCACCGAGGCCACCGAGGAATCGATCTCGCGGCCCTGCATGCCGAGCCACGGCCGCACGACGCGGCCGGCCTCGCGCAGGTCGCGCAGCACCGCGCGGGCGGCGTTGATGGGGATGGCGAAGCCGATCGACTGCGCGTCCTCGGAGATCAGCGTGTTGATCCCGATCACGCGCCCGCAGCGGTCCACCAGCGGGCCGCCGGAGTTGCCGGGATTGATCGGCGCGTCGGTCTGGATCATCGGCTCGTCGGAGATGCCGGGCAGCATGCGGTTGAGGCCGCTGACGATGCCGCGGGTCATCGTCTGGTCCAGGCCGATCGGGTTGCCGATCGCCACCACGTCGTCGCCGACCTTCACGCCCGCCGAGTCGCCCAGCGTGGCCACCGGCGGCGTCGCGCTGCCGTCCAGGTGCAGCAGCGCGATGTCGAGGACGGGATCGAGCCCGACGAGCCGGGCGCCGACCTTCGAGCCGTTGTCCAGCGTGACCAACAGCGAGGCGGCGCCGTCCACCACGTGGGCGTTGGTCAGCACCTCGCCCGCCCGGTCGATGATCAGGCCGGAGCCCACGATCGTCTCGAAGCGCCGCTGCGGCTTGGACTTGTTGATCTTCATGGCCTGGATGGAGACGACGGCCGGCGACACGCGCTCGAACAGCTGCGTGAGGGGCTCCGTGCAGGGCTGGGCCGCCGCCAGGGCCGGCAGCAGGGCCAGGACCAACGCCAGCGCGGCGATGCGGCTCATGCCGTCTATTTGAACGCCGCCATCACGCGCTTGGCCAGCAGGTCGATCTGGCGCGGATCGTCGGTGACGGGGCCGAGGACGAGGTACTTGAGGCCGGCGTCCACCAGATCCTGGATGCGCGCGTTGATGCGGTCGATGGAGCCGACCATGTAGCACTCCTGCAGGTGCTCGTACGAGCGGTGGGTTCCCATCGCGCGCAGGAACGGGGCCCTGGACCTGGCCACCGCCTTGTCGTGGCTCTTGTCCTCGACCAGGTGGATGAAGTTGCAGTGGCCGAAGGTGAGCGCACGCGGGTCCTTGCCGAGCCGGCGGGCGTGCTCCTGCAGCTGCCGCCAGTCGCGCTTGACCCACTCCTGCTTGCCCGAGCAGCGCGAGAGCCAGTTGCCGGCCTTCACGATGCGGTCCATGACCGTCTTGGCGATGACGGGCACGTCGTGCTCGTTGGGATCGGGGATGCGGGAGCCGCCCGAGGCCCACATCGGCGGCAGCCTGGGCGGCCGCGGGTCGATCGTCACGTCCTTGAACGAGTAGTAGCGCCCGCTGTAGCTGGCGCTCGGCTTGCTGAGCAGCAGGGTGACCGCCTCGATGATCTCGTCGGTGCGCTGGCCGCGCTCCTCGATGCGCGAGCCGGTCACCTCGAACTCGCGCGTGTACCAGCCCGGCCCTACCCCGAACACGAAGCGGTTGTTCGAGAGGTGGCAGAGCGTGGAGATCTCCTTGGCCAGCACGACCGGATGGCGCACCGGCAGCACCAGGATGCCGGTGGCGATCTTGACCTTCTCGGTCACGGCCGCCGCGTAGGCCAGCGTGCTGAGCGGCTCCAGCCAGGCGTTGCCGTAGAGGCCAGGCGCGGACAGCAGGTGATCGATCACCCAGACGTCAATGCCGTGCTTCTCGCACTTCTCGATCGAGGCGTGGATGTTGCGGACGTTCTTCGCGCCGCCGCTCCGGTCGCTCCACGCGTACGTCGGAATCCACGCACCGAACTTCAGCTTGGCCACGGTCGTCTCCTCGTTCTGTGGCTCGGCTCGCCTTGCGGCTGCGCCTCGCCCTGCCTCAAAATTGCTTGCCGTACCGGATCTCGAGGGTCGTGCAGCCGGCCGGCACGCGGTAGGGGCCGTGGGCCATGCCGGGCGGGCGGCACGCGTACATGCCGGCCGAGAACGTCTGGCCCTTGCCGAGGTCGACCAGCTCGCCGTCCAGGATCCAGACCTCCTCCCAGAAGTCGTGGGTGATCGTCTCGGTGGTCTCGACGCCGGCGTCGAAGCGCAGCAGGCGGGTGACGTCGCCCGTGGCCGGGTCGTGGCTGAGGATCTTCTGCCGCACGCCGCGGCCGCCGGCGCCGCCGGTGGCCGAGCCGGCGACCGGCTCCCACGGCAGGCCGTCGGGGAGGAAGAACTCGCGCTCGGGCTTGGGCATCGCTCAGCCTCGCAGCGTCTTCATGACGTCGGCATCGTCCAGCGCCCGCTGGGGCGCGCCTTCGAAGATGATCTCACCGCGGTCGATGGCGTACAGCCGGTCGGCGACCCGGGCGGCGTTGGTGACGTGGGACTCGGCGATCAGCAGCGAGATGCCCATGTCCTTGATGCGGCGGGCGGCGTCGATGAAGCGCGTGACGACCACCGGCGCCAGGCCCTCGAACGGCTCGTCCAGCAGCAGCACCGAGGGCGACAGCGCCATCGCCCGCGCGATCGCGACCATCTTCTTCTGGCCGCCGGAGAGGTTGAGGCCGCGCCGCGAGGTCAGCGCCTCGATCTCGGGGAACAGCGCCAGGATCCGCGCGTCGACCGTCCGGGCGTCCGGCCCCGCCGGGGCCAGCCAGCGCCCGATCTGGAGGTTCTCCTCGACGGTGAGGTCGGGGAAGATCCCGGCGTCCTCCGGCGCATAGCCGATGCCCAGCCGCGCGCGCTGGTGGGCGGCCAGCCGGGTGACGTCCCGGCCGCGGACGGCGATGCGGCCGCCCCGCACGCCGAGCAGGCCGATCGCCGTCTCCAGCGTCGTCGTCTTGCCGGCGCCGTTGCGCCCGACCAGGCAGACGCACTCGGCGGGGCCGACGCGCAGGGAGACGCCGCGCAGGACGTGGGCGACGCCGCGGAACGTGTTGACGCGGTCGAGCTCGAGGATCGGCGCCGCGCTCGCGCTCATGCGGGCAGCGGGCTGCCGATCAGCGTGGTGGTGACCTTGTCGTTGCGCCGGATCTCGTCCGGCGAGCCCTCGGCCAGGATCGCGCCCTGGTGCATCGCCACGATCCGGTCGGAGTAGCGGAACACGATATCCATGTCGTGCTCGATGACGACCGCCGTGATGTGCTCCTGGCGCACCACGGACGTCACGACGTCCATGATCGGCGCCTTCTCGCGCGTGCTGACGCCGCTGGTCGGCTCGTCCAGGAACAAGAGCTTGGGCTTGAGCGCGTAGGCCACCGCGACGTCGAGCAGCTTGCGCTCGCCCTGCGAGAGGCCGGCGGCGACCATGCGCGCCTTGGCCTGCAGGCCGAACTGGGCCAGCACGGCGGCCGCCTCGTCGGCCACCGCGGTGTCGCGTGCGGCCACCGAGAACAGGTGGGGCGTCTTGCCCTGCCGCGCGAAGATCGTCAGCGCGACGTTGTCGGCGACGCTCAGCTGGTCGAAGAGGTTCACGAGCTGGAAGCTGCGGGCGATGCCGGCCTCGATGCGCTCGTGGATGGACTGCTGGGTGACGTCGCGGCCCTCGAAGACGATGCGGCCGCCGTCGGCGCGCAGCAGGCCGCTGATGAGGTTCACCAGGGTGGTCTTGCCGGCGCCGTTGGAGCCGATCAGGGCCAGCAGCTCGCCGGCGCGCACGCCGAAATCGACGCCGTCCACGGCGCGGTGGGCGCCGAAGGCCTTGACGAGCCCTTCCGTCTGCAGCAGGGCGGTGGTCATGCGACCGCCGGCTTGCGGTTCAGGCGCCGGCTGACGGCCTCCACTGCGCCGGCCAGCCCCTGCGGCAGCACGAGCACCAGCAGCACGAGGACGAGGCCGAGGACCAGCTGCCAGTAGACGGTGAAGCCGACCGCGTACGTCTCGAGATAGTTGTAGGCGATGGCGCCCACGATCGGCCCCCAGAACGTGCGGAAGCCGCCGAGCACGACGAAGAACACGATCCGGCCCGAGAACGGCCAGTAGACGATGTCGGGGGTGGTGAGGCCGTTGAGCGGCACCCACAGCGCTCCGGCCAGGCCGGTGAAGGCGCCGGAGACGACGAAGGCGATCCAGCGGTACTTGCGCACCTGCACGCCGACGAACTCCGCGCGGGTCTCGTTGTCGCGGATGGCTTGCAGCGCCTTGCCGAACGGCGAGTGCACGATGACCCACATCACGACCACCGACACCGCGAAGAGCGCGAGCACGTAGTAGTAGTAGCGGTAGGCGAGGAAGTCCATCTTCTCGCTGGTCGGGGCCAGGCGGCCGAACAGCAGGGTCGGCGTCGGCACCCGCAGCCCGTCGGTGCCGCCCGTCACCCAGAACAGCTTGAGGGCCAGGCTCCACAGCACCTGCGAGAGCGCCAGCGTGAGGATGCCGAAGAAGATGCGCGTGTAGCGCACGCACACGACGCCGAACAGCGCGGCCACCAGCCCCGCGGCCACGATGCCGGCGACGACGAAGGCCTCCATGGACGTCCAGCCGAGGTACTTCACCAGCTCGGCCACGACGTACGCGCCGACGCCGAAGTAGGCGGAGTGACCAAAGGACAGCAGTCCCGTGTAGCCCAGCAGCAGATTGAATCCCAGCGCCGCGATGGCAAAGACGAGCCCGTAACACACCGTGATCGTCTGGAACGGCGCCGCCACCAGCGGCACGGCCAGCAGCACCACCGCGGCCGCCACGCCGCCGCCCAGCTCCAGCGGGGAGAGCAGGCGCGGCCGGGCCAGCGGGCTCATGCGCGGACGAACAGGCCGGCCGGGCGCACGAACAGGACGACCGCGGCGATCAGGTAGAGCACCGCGAGCTCGACGTCGGCGAAGTACATGATGCCAAGCGTGCGCACGAAGCCGACGATGAGGCTGCCGACCAGCGCGCCCTCCAGGCTGCCGAGGCCGCCGATGACGACGACGACGAAGGCCAGGATGAGCGCGTCCACGCCCATGCCCAGCACGGCGCCGGAGATCGGCATGACGACGGCGCCGCCGAGGCCGGCCATCAGGCAGCCGAGCGTGAAGGCCTGCACGTAGACGCGCTTGACGTTGATGCCGAGCGCCGACGCCATCCGCATGTCCTGCGAGGTCGCCCGCAGCATCACGCCGAAGCGCGTGCGGTACACGAACGCCCACAACGCCACCGCGGCCAGGCCGCCGACCAGGATGACGAACAGGTTGTAGCCGGGGTACGTCAAGCCCAGGAGCGACACGCTCGGCAGCGCGTCCGAGATGGGGCTGGCCGTCAGCGGATACGGCCCCCACAGCAGGCGCATGACGTCCTCCAGCACGAGCAGCAGGCCGAAGGTCATCAGCAGCTGGTACTCCTCCGCGCGCTTGTAGAGCGGCCGCAGCAGCGTCGGCTCCAGGATCGCGCCGGCCGCGCCCGCCGCCGCCGCGCCGGTGACCAGGACGATGAAGAGCAGGATCGGGCTGACGTCCGGCATCCGCGCCACCACGAGCCCGACCGCCCACGCCGCCACGTAGGCGCCGAACGCGTAGAGGTTGCCGTGCGCCATGTTGACGATGCGCATGACGCCGTACACGAGCGAGAGCCCGCACGCGATCAGGAAGAGGATCGAGGCGTAGAAGAGCGAGTTGAGGACCTGGCTGACCAGCGTGTCCACGAGGCGTTACCTTGCCTCAGAACCTTCGCGGTTTTCAAGGCTCATTCCAGGCGCACGGCCTTCACGTGCGGATCCATCTCGTTGCCGCCGAGCACGGGCGCCACCAGCACGGTGACCGGCCGCGGCAGCCCGCCCAGGCCGATGGCGCAGAGCCCCGGCGGCGTCGGCGCCACCGTTCCGGCGCGCGCGATCGTGCCGCCAGGGCCGACGGCGACGAAGCGGCAGACCGGCAGCTCGGCGTCCCGCTGCGTGAAGCGCGCGCCGAGGGGCTCGGTTGTCACCTTGAACTCGCGGGCGAAGTGCTCGACGCGCTCGACCTCGAGCCCGACCTCCAGCCGGTCGCCCCGCACGTCCGCGCGGGTGACGAACGCGCGCCGGGGGATCGGATAGCGGTTCCAGGAGCCGACGCCGAGCGGGTAGGAGAAGTCGCGCACGACGCGGAGCACGACGCGGCCCGGGGACTGGGCGTGGAGGTCGTAGGGACCGTTGGTGACCAGCACGTGGCCGCGCTCGGCGGCGAAGCGGGCCAGCGCGCCCCAGCGCGTGCGGGCCTCGCGCTCGTCCACCAGCCGCTGCAGCGCCGGCGGGACCCAGGCCCTCGCCTCCAGCGTCTTGAGCAGCGCGGCCAGGCGCTCGCGGGCGCGGGCGTCGCGCACGACGTCCAGCCACGGCACGCCGCGCCGCCGCGCGCTCTCCTGGGAAAAGGCGCCCACGCCCTGCCGCACGGCCTCCTCCATCAGCGCCAGCGCCGGCCACGGCACCGCGCTCCACGGCGGCGCCAGCGCCGCCAGCTCGCGCGGATCGAGGCCGGCGCGGGCGAGGTAGACGTCCACGATCGGGACGTCGTACTGCATCGCGACCTCGCCGAAGCGCAGGGTCTTGCTGTCCACCCGCACGACCTTGACGCCGACCAGCGCCTCGCGCGCCAGCGCCGTCGCCCGCGCGACGGCCGGGTCGCCGTCGGGGCCGCTCCAGCGCGCGGCGAGCGCGTAGGGATAGAGCGCGTCGGCGACGCCGGTCTTGCTGCCGTCGTGGAAGTTCGACGCGACGACCTGGTAGGTCACCCGGGCGCGCGCCGTCTTGCCCTCGCCGACCTCGCGCAGCACGCCGGTCCCGCGCTCGGGCGCCAGCGCGTCGCGCGGCACGGGGATCGGCCTGGCCGGCGTGTCCACGCTGTCCACGCGCACGCGGTTGTCGGTCCAGCCCTCGCCGTACGGCTCGGGCAGCAGGGCCGGATCGCCGACGGCCGCCCACACGAGGCGGCCCACCGGGTCGGTGAAGCCGGCCACCGGGTTCCAGGCGGCCGTCGCGCGCTCCGGCACGCCGAGCGTGAGCCAGCCGTTCCAGGGAAAGTCCTTGAGCTTCACCGTGCGCACGAAGATCGCGGAGTCGAGGCCGGCCTGGGCATCGGCCGCGACGTTCTCCACGCCGGCCGAGTAATCGCCGTTGAGCCACTCGCGCCGCACGGCGTAGCCGGCGACGACGCGCTCGCAGCCGGCGCCCAGCGCGGCGACCAGCTCGCGCTCGCGGGCGATCCGGTCCTCCAGGCGCTCGGCGCCCGCCGTCACGCGCGCGAGCAGGTCCTCGGCGCGTCGGCGGGCGGCGGTGTCGGCGATCGAGGGCGCCAGCAGCGCCCAGGCCTGGAACCAGCCCTGCGTCGCCCACGGCGGGCTGATCCAGCCGTCGGTGACCGTCATCCGCGCCGCCGCCAGGTCGGCGGGCGCGACCTCCTCGACGACGGCGTCCCAGGCCGCGTCGTCGGCGACGCGCCGCGGGCCGAGCAGGGCCTGGGCCAGCCGCCCGCGCGCGCGCAGCCTGAGCGTGGCGGGAATCGTCGCCGGCGTCGCCGCCTGCGCGGCGGCGCGGGCGCCGTCGGCGAGATCGGCGTGGTGCAGGTAGTCGCCGTGCAACGGCGTCACCGGGTAGGGGAAGCGGCGGAAGCCCGGCGCCTCGCCGGGCAGCGACGCGGTGATCGTGAGGCCGAGCGTGCAGCGCAGGCGCCGGTCCGCCACCGCCCTCGACGCCGGATTGAACGTGACCACGACCCAGCCCCCGAACGACTCCACCGGCACCACGCCCTTCGGCGCCGGCTTGCCCGCGAACAGGTCCGTGCCGACATACGCGTGGAGCTCGTTCTTCGCCATCCGCGCGACGGCGCTCGCCGGCGCCACCGTCTCCAGCGTGATCTCCTGCGGGTAATACGACGGATAGAACGGCATCTCGTGCCCCGCGAAGATCGTCGACGCTCCGCCGAAGACGCCGACCAGAGCCACGACGACGAGTGCAACAAGACGACGGCAGGCGAGACGAGACAAGGCAGGTGGTGCGGTGGATCGAGGGCGGGAGGAGGGCGGGGGGGCCTGCCCGGACAAGTGGTTCATCGCAGGCCGGGCAGGCCCCCCGCCCTCCTCACGCCCGTCGGTCGATCACGCGACGCGCGGCCAAGTGTCCTCGATCCACTTGTAGGTCGTGGTCGGCTCACCCTTGGGGTAGCCGGGAGGCGCGGTGATGTTGCGGATCGGCACGGTGATGATCGTGCTCGGGTCCAGGATCGGGAACGGGTAGTCCTTGGAGTGCATCGCGAAGCCGGTGATCGCGTCCTTGTAGCCCTGGTGGTTGTCCGGGCGGATGTAGACGTACCCGGCCGGCGAGGGATACATGAGCCCCTCGAGCATGGCGATGATCGCGTCGTCCTCCGGCCAGCCGCCCACCAGGTGGTTGGCCTTCTCGACGGCCGTCTTCAGCATGTGCAGCGAGGTGTAGGCGCCTTCCGCCTCGAAGTTCGGGTACTCCTTCCAGCGCTCGTAGTACTTCTTTACGAACACCGTGTTCAGCGGCCACCTGTTGTTCGGCGGGAACAGGAAGTGGTAGTTGGCGTGCACGCCGGCCACGATGCCGTCCGGATGGTCCTTGCCGATGGCGTGCGGGGCCACGCCGAAGGCCAGCGTGGTGGCGACCTTCATCTTCTTGAACAGGTCGTACTTCAGCGCCTGCTTGTACAGCGCGACGTAATCGCCGCCCCACACCGAGCAGAACAGCAGGTCGGGCTTGGCCGAGATCGTCTTGGTGATGTGCGCGGTGAACTCGGTGGTGCCGAGCTTCGGCCACGCCTCCGAGACGATCTGGATGTTGCCCGACAGCTTTTTCATCGCCACGTTGAAGTGGTCGAACGCGTTGCGGCCATAGGAATAGTCCGGGTGGATGTGGGCGATCTTCGTGACCTTGGGCCACTTCGTCGATGCGGCGATCGCCGCCATCAGCCCGTCGGCGGACTGGATGTTGGTCACCCGGAACACGTAGTGCGGATTCGGCACCGCCTTCTCGAACAGGAAGTCGGTGCAGCCGTCGTCGAAGAGCGTGAGGACCTTCAGCTCCTCGGCGACCGGGCCCAGCGCCGGCGTGTTGCCGGAGGAGATCACGCCGGTGAAGCAGTCGATGCTGTCCGACAGCTTCATGCGACGCAGCTCCTTGACGTTGGCATCGGTGCCGGCCGCCTCGTCGGCCTTCACCGTCTCGATCTTGCGCTTGCCGAGCAGGCCGCCCTCGGCGTTGATCTCGTCGACGGCGAGCTGGTGGCCCTTGAGCGAGGGCTCGCCGAGCACCGCGGCCGGCCCGCTCAGGAACGTCATGTGGCCGATCTTGTACGGCTTGTCCGGGATGGTGCCCTTGGGCTTGAACGCCGGCGCGGGCGTCTGGGCCTGCGCGGCGCCCGGCAGGATCAGCGAGCCGGCGCCGGCGCCGAGCGCGCCGATCGTGATGCCGAAGCGCTCCATGAACTCACGACGGCTGACCTCTGGAACCATGGCGTGCTCTCCCTTGAGCTGGGCGGTTGAGGAGTGCGGTGGCCTGCGTGTACCGCGCGGTGTGACCAAAGTCAAGACGCGCCGCGCGGCTTGCCAAGGCCCCGGCCGCCTCGCATCATGGCAGGCATGCTGGGTATCGCGGGGCGGGCGATCGCCGACACGGTGCGCGGCGTCACCGGCGCCCTTCGCGCGCGGCCGGGGACGACGGCGGCCGGCGCCGCCATCGTGCTGACGCTGAGCCTGCTGATCCCCCCGCTGGTCCTGTCGGTCGTGCGCAAGCCGGTGGACTACGTCGCGTTCAATCCGTGGCTCAAACGGCTCCCGGCCTACCTGGGTTCCGACGTCCCGCTGCGGGACAAGCTGGCCAGGCTGCCCGACCTGGCGCTGTTCTGGTGCTCGGCCGACAGCCCCTACGGCGGCACCGACTGGGGCTTCGCCGTGGACGTGCGGGACCTCGGACGCCTGCTGCTCACCGCGCTGCTCTTCGGCCTCTACTTCGCGCTCTGGCGCCGCTGGCGCGAGCGGCCGGCCGGCGTGGCGGTGACGCGGCTGGGGCGCTCGGGGGGCGTGGCCGGCGCGCTCGTCAGCGTGGTCGGGCTGTCGACCGGGCCGTGCAGCGTGATGGGGTGCGGCGCGCCGGTGCTGCCGGTCGTGGGCCTGGCCGTCGCGGGCCTGTCGAGCACGACGGTGACGCTGCTCTCCCGGCTGTCGACCGCGGTCGGCGTCGGCCTGATCGTGGTCCTCGCCGTCGCGGTGCTGGCGCTCGGCGGCGCCGTCGGCCGGCGCGCGCGCGTGGCCGGGCTATAATCGAGGGTGATGCACCGCGCTGTCGCCGCCGTCCTGCTCGTCCTCCTCGCGCTCGTGGCCGGGGCCTCCGCGCCCGCCGCCCAGTCGCCGGACGCGCCGGCGCCGGTGGTCGCGGTCACGCTCGACAACGGCCTGCGCGTGCTGCTGCTGGAGGACCACCGCAGCCCGATCGTCTCGCTGCAGATGTGGTACCGCGTGGGCTCGCGCAACGAGCGCCGCGGCATGACCGGCATCGCGCACTTCCTCGAGCACCTGATGTTCCGCGGCACGCCGAGCCACGGCCCCGGCGAGTACGCGAAGATCGTCGAGCGCAACGGCGGCCAGGACAACGCGTTCACTGCCCAGGACATCACCTCGTACTACGTCGACATCGCAGCCGATCGCCTCGACCTCATGCTGGACCTCGAGGCCGACCGCATGCGGAACCTGCTGCTCGATCCCAAGATCATCGACCACGAGCGCGAGGTGGTGATCGAGGAGCGACGCACGCGGACCGAGGACGACCCGGGCGGCTTCCTGGGCGAGGAGGTCAGCGCGCTGGCCTATCGCGCCCACCCCTACGGGCAGCCGATCATCGGCTGGATGGTGGACATCCGGCGCATCACGCCCGAGGAGATCCGCGACTTCTACCGGACGTTCTACGCGCCGAACAACGCCTTGCTGGTCGCCGTCGGTGATTTCAAGGCCGCCGCCGTGCTCGACACGGTCAAGGCGCGCTTCGGCCCGATCCCCCGCGGCCCCGAGCCGCGCACGGTGCTGGCCGTCGAGCCCGAGCAGAACGGCGAGCGGCGCGTGATCGTGCACAAGCAGGCCGAGCTGCCGATCGTCTACGTCGGCTACCCGGTGCCCAAGCACGACTCACCCGACGCGGTGCCGCTCGACGTGCTCTCGGTCGTCCTCTCGGGCGGGCGCTCCTCGCGCCTGTACCACGACCTCGTCTACGAGCGCCAGCTGGCGCTGGAAGCCGGCGGCGACTACTCCTACTTCGCGTTCGATCCCAGCCTGTTCTGGTTCTGGGCCACGCCGCTGCCGGGCAAGACGCCAGAGACACTCGAGAAGGCGCTGGTCGGCGAGATGGAGCGCCTGGCCAGGGAGCCCGTCGGCGACGAGGAGCTCACGCGCGCCAAGAACCAGATCGAGGCCGGCTTCGTGTTCCAGGACGACTCCGTGCACCGCCGCGCCTCGCTGCTGGCCCGCTTCGAGCT
Source organism: Candidatus Methylomirabilota bacterium (assembly GCA_035689625.1). Classification (GTDB taxonomy): domain Bacteria; phylum Methylomirabilota; class Methylomirabilia; order Rokubacteriales; family CSP1-6; genus AR5. The sequence continues at coordinate 12,349 of DASSLH010000211.1, forward strand.
GATCGGCGGCTACGCGGGCAAGGACGCCTACCTCGACAAGATCCGGGCCGTGACCCCGGCCGACCTCCAGCGCGTCGCGCGCACCTGGTTCCACGACGACAAGAAGAACGTCGGGATCCTGCTGCCGAAGCCCTGATGCCCTCGCGTGCGAGCAAGCTCGCCGCGGCGGCGGTCCTCGTCGTCACCGCCGGCCTCGCCGTCACCTGGGCGGCCCGTCACCTCGCTGACCCTGCCGCCCCGATCGTCGTCACCGGCACGATCGAGGCGACCCAGGTAGACATCAGCCCGCGCATCACCGCGCGCATCGTCGAGCGCACGGTGCGCGAGGGCCAGCCGGTCGAGCGCGGCCAGCTGCTGGTGCGCCTGGACGACGAGCAGCTGACCGCCGAGCTGCGCCGCGCCGAGGCCACCGTGCGCGCCAGCGAGGCCCAGCTGCGCGACCTGCGCGCCGGCGCCCGCCCCGAGGAGATCGCCGAGGCCGAGGCCACG
>DASSLH010000212.1:0-2896 GCA_035689625.1 Candidatus Methylomirabilota bacterium
TGGAGCGCATCCCGAGCTTCATCCGCCCCATGGCGCGCCGCTCGATCGAGCGGTTCGCGCAGGAGCGGGGTCACGCCACCATCACCGAGGCCGTCATGGACGAGGCCCGCAGCGTCTTCGGGATGTAGCGTGACGCGCGCCCAGCTCGTCACGCGCATGGCGGAGGCGGCCGGCTGGACGCGCGCCGCCAGCGACCGGGCGCTGCGGGCGATGCTGGCGGCGATGCGCGCCTCGCTCAAGCGCGGCGACAGCGTCACGCTGGTCGGCTTTGGCAGCTTCTCCGTCGCCCGGCGCCGACCGCGCGCGATCCGCAACCCGCGCACGGGCCAGACGGCCACTGTGGGCGGCCGCATCCCGCGCTTCAAGCCCTCCGCCGAGCTCAAGCGCGCCGTCCGCTGAGGCTTTCGCTTGCTGGCCGCTGCGGCGGCTGGCTAGAATGTCCGGCAGTGTACGCGACGCGTCCGTGGCTCTTCGCGCTGCCGATGATCGTCGCGTGCGTGTCTCCGGCGCTGGCCCAGAACCATCCCCGCCCGCCCGCGCTCAGCGCCGAGGCGGTGCTGCTGCTCGATCCCGAGGGCCACGAGATCTACGCCAAGAACGCCGAGGCCGAGCGCGCGCCGGCCAGCCTCGTCAAGCTCATGACGCTCTACCTGGCCTGCGAGGCGATCGAGGCCGATCACGCCGACGTGGACGAGCTCGTCACCGTGAGCCATCACGCCGCCACCGTCGCGCGCTATCGCATGGGGCTGAGAGCCGGCGAGCAGGTGCCGCTGATGGTGCTGCTCGAGGGCGTGGCCATCGCCTCGGCCAACGACGCGGCCGCCGCGCTGGCCGAGCGGCTGGGCGGCGACGAGGCGACGTTCGTGGGCTCGATGAACGACAAGGCGCGCGAGCTCGGGCTGACCGGCACGCACTACGCCAACCCGCACGGCCTGCCGGATCCCAACCAGCACTCGACGGCCCGCGATCTGGCGGTGCTCACCGCGCGGCTGCTGGCCGATCATCCGATGTCGCGGCCGCTGCTGGGCGGCCAGACCTTCGTCTACAACGGCCGCGTGTACGCCCGGCACATCCCGCTGTTCAACGACCCCGGCGGCGTGCAGGCGCTCAAGACGGGCTTCACCAACGAGGCCGGCTACAACCTGGCCGTCTCCGCCTGGCGCAACGGCCAGCAGTTCCTGATGATCGTCCTCGGCGCCCGCACGCGCGCGCTCTCGTTCCTGGACGCCAAGCGCCTGCTGCGCTACGGCTTCCTCGAGACCGGCCTCGACGCGCCGCCGGAGCCCAGGCCACCCGCCCGCCGGCGGCGCTCGCTGCCGCCGCGCCGTTCGGCCGCGACCACCGCGACGCCGGCCAGCCTGCAGTAGCCGCCCGCGCGTGGGCCCGATCCGCGGCTACGTCTTCGACGCCTACGGCACGCTCTTCGACGTGCACGCCGTCGCCGAGGCCGGGCGCGCCATCACGAGCGATCCCGCCGCGCTGTCGAATCTCTGGCGGCAGAAGCAGCTCGAATACACGTGGCTGCGCGCGCTCATGGGTCGCTACGAGGACTTCTGGGCCGTGACCGAGGCCGCGCTGCGGCACACGGTGCGCCGCCTCGGCCTCACCGCCGGCGAGGCGGACGTCCGGCGACTGATGGACGCCTACCTGTCGCTGGCGTGCTTTCCCGAGGTGCCGGCGGCGCTCGAGCGCCTGGCCGGCCGCCCGCGCGCGATCCTCTCCAACGGCTCGCCGCGGATGTTGGCGGCCGTCGTGGCGTCCAGCGGGCTGGGCCGGCACCTGCAGCACGTGCTCTCGGTGGACGCGGTGAAGACGTACAAGCCGGCGCCGGCGGTCTATGCGCTGGGGCCGCGCACGCTCGGCGTGCCGGCCGAGGAGCTGCTGTTCGTGTCCTCGAACGCCTGGGACGTCGCGGGGGCGAAGGCCTTCGGCTACCAGGTCGCCTGGTGCAATCGCACGGGGGCACCGGCCGAGGAACTGGGGGCGCTGCCGGATCTGGTGGTGAGTCGCCTGGACGAGCTGCCGCGCTGACGACGATCCTCGGAGGGGGCCGGGCGCCGGCCCCCTCCGCGGGAAATCGTTACCGCTTGCCGGCCAGCTTCTTCCGCTTCACGTAGGCCCAGAGCTTCTTCGTCATGTCGGACGGCCCGATCGCGGTGCTGCCGAACACCGCCTCGACGGTGTCCTTGCAACCCTTGAAGTTGATCGAGTAGCCCCCGAACGCCTTCTTGCCCTTCGCCATGTCTCGCTCCCTTCCCCGTGGGTGGTTGAGGCCGCGGCCCGCCCCGCGTACCGAGGGTATCAATACCATATGTACGAGGGGGAGGAAACAAAAAACCCCACCGCTAGGGGGGCCTCCGCCGAGGGCGGATATACCCCCGACCGGTATTGCCCAGCCGGCGCCTCAGCGGCCGAACGCGGGCATCACGTCGCGCGCGAACCAGCGCAGCTGCTCCTTGAACTCCTTCGGCGACAGGCCCTCGGCCCAGTGGATCATGAAGTCCTCGAGGCCCGGGTACTTCGTCTCGATCGACTTGATGCCCTCGATCACGTGCGCCGGCGGACCGCAGAACCACGCCTTCTGCTGGATGCCGTCGGCGAGCGTGGGAATGCGCGCGGGCGCGCCCGGCGTCCCCCACGTGCGGCCCTGCTCGTCGGCGTAGCGCACGAAGCCGAACGGCGCAAACCACTTGTAGCGCTCGTCGTGCGCCGGCTCGACACGGCGCTTGGCCTCCTCGGGCGTGTCGGCCAGATAGAGCCCGGCGCCCCAGATCATGTCCTCGCCGAGCTGCTTGGGATGGCCGTGCCTCGCGCAGGCGTCACGGTAGGCCCTGACGACGTCGTCGAGGATCTTCTCGCCGTTGAGCGTCACCATCGCCTTGAAGTTCTTCGACGC
>DASSLH010000213.1:0-12015 GCA_035689625.1 Candidatus Methylomirabilota bacterium
TACAGGAGTACGCCTCGCTCCGGTGCTCGCACCGCCTCGCATCTGACCCCTTCTCGTCGCCCGTGCGAACGCCAGCGATTGAATTCACCGCGTTCGAGCGGCGGCTTTGCCGCCGCAATCCTGTTCTGGGGGAGGCAGGGAGGAGCGCGCCGTCAGGCGCGCGACGACCGTCGGAAGGGGGGCGTTAGCCCCCCTCCGAGTTGAAGATTCGGTCGTATCTCCCGTAGTCGTGGGCGGCGTCCATGAACCATTTCACGACGTCGGGGTCGGACTTCGGGGGGATCTCGCAGGATGTGGACAGGATGAAGGCGGAGTGGCGGGCGGCGGTGTCGATGCAGCGCTTGACGTCGGCGTACATCGCGTCCTTCGAGGTCTTCTCGAACCTGGTGGCGTCGACGTTGCCGATGGCGACGGCGCGGCCCTTGGCGACCTCCATGAAGCGGGCGAGCTGGTCGACGTGGAGCGTGGGGTCGGACTGCTGGTCGAGGTCGAAGGAGACCGTGGTGAAGCCGACCTGCAGGAGATCCTCGTAGATCGGGTACGTCGTGCCGCAGATGTGGGTCGTCACGCCGACCTTCCTGGCCTTGAAGTGCTCGACCAGCTCCCTGTGATAGGGCGCGATGAAGTCGCGGTAGTTGTCGGGGGAGATGAGGCTGATGGAGGCCGTCGGCTCGGAGAAGCTGAGTCCGATGCCGGTCTTCACGATCGCCTCGCCCCAGAGCTTGCAGAAGTCGGTGCAGACGCGCATGACGTCGTGGATGAACTGCGGGTCCTCGAAGGTGTCGAGCAGCATCGTCTCGGGGTTGCGCAGCAGCATCGCGATCGTCCAGGGGCCGACGGCGACGGCGCCGATGGCCGTCGGCGGCTTGGCCTTCACCAGCGCCTCGCACTGCTCGAGAAAGCCGGGCAGGCGCGCGGTCTTGTAGGGGTCGGGCATCGCCAGGCGGGCCAGCGCCGACTTGTCCTCGTTCAGGACGTGCTGGTCGATGGACGGCACGACGTAATCGGAGTACTTCACGCGGCAGCCGAACGCCTCGGCTTCCTTCGCCAGGTCGTTGTAGGCGAGCATCACGTCGGGCTGGTAGCGCTCGTAGTAGTTCATCATCGCCGCGATGGCGCGCGTGGGGTTGGTGCAGTACTCCTCGATCGAGAGCCCGTCCAGCGTGCCGGCGAACGAGGCGACGATCGGGTACACGGGCACGCGGTCGGCGAACGAGCGCTTGTAGGCGGCCACCACGCGGTCGCGCGGCGTGTAGCTGGCCTTGCCGTGCTCGGCCTCCCAGGCGCGGGTGGCCTCCATGTACTTCGGCGGCATCTTGGCCTCGTACTCCATGAACTGCGTGATCGGATAGCGGATGCCGCCGTTGTGGGTGCCGCGCAGGCCCTCGACGATCTCCTCCATCTGGCTCCAGGGGATCGTGAAGGCCATCTCGTGGTCCTGGGTCTGGCCGAAGATGCGGTCGCCCGAGCACGGCAGGATGACCTGCGGGCGGTCGGTGCGCATCGTCGTCACGATGATCTCCGAGCAGTCCACGCGCCCGCCGAAGCCGGAGGTGAGCTTGCCGCCGCGCTTCCAGAGCGCGGCCTGGGTGAGCCGCATGACCTGGGCCGGGCTGGCGTAGATGCAGACCAGGTGCGGCTCGAACGCCGCCCGGTCGAGCGGCGCCACCAGCAGCGCGGCGTACTCGCCGGGGGCGAAGCGGTCCACCGCCGCCTCCGAGCGCTGCCCGGCCTCCTTGGTCTCGGTGTACATGCCCTCGCACAGCGTGCCGGAGGCGAAGAACTGGTTGGGCTTCTCGAAGCCGAGGGCCGCGATGCCCAGCGAGCACACGTGGTCCTCGCGGGTCAGGGCGATCGTCCAGCCATAGCGGCGCGCCATGTCGATGACCTGGCAGTTCATGGACAGCTTCTTGAAGTCGCGGGCGGGGCGCTTGGCCCGCTCGGGGATGGGCTCGCCGGGCTTCAGCATCCGGATGGCGACCGGGAACGTCTGCGGCCGGATGTACGTCTGAAGCTCGCGGTCGGCGGTCTTGACGTCGATCATTGATCCTCCCGGGGTGGCGGTCCGGCCCAGCGTACTACGCAGGGATAAATAGTCGCAATGCGATGCACAGCCCGGCCGCCGCCCGTCGCGAAAATGCGACGACAATCACGGTTGTCGGCGGCCGCGCGGCGGGCACGCGGTTTGCCTGATCTGTTGCGCATGCGACGTGTGCTCACCTTCGTCCTCGGCGTGATTATCGGCCAGTGGCTGGTCTTCGGCGAGGCCGCCTCGCCCGCCGAGTACCACATCCGCGCCCAGCGGGCCTGGAAGGCCCGCGATTACCTGGAGGCGATGCAGCTGTGGAGTCAGGCGGCCGGCCTGCAGCCGGCCGATCCGACCTTCCATTATTATCGCGGCACCGCGCTGGCCCGCCTGGGCCTGACGCTCTCCGCGCGCGACGCCTTCCAGATGGCGCTGCTGCTGGACCCGCCGCCCCAGCTGGCCCGGCTCATCCTTCAGGAGATCGTGCGCCTGGACAGGAAGACCGCGACCACGGTGCAGGAGACCACGGTGCCGCTCGAGCACGGCCTCGGCGTGTGGATCGCCCGCGTCGTGCTCAACGACACGCGCACCGGCCGCTTCCTGGTGGATACCGGCTCCAGCGTGACCGTGCTGTCGCCCGCGCTGGCCGCCGATCTCGGCATCGCCGGCGACGGCGACGGCGGACCGGTGGAGCTGCAGACGCTGGGCGGCCGCACCGCGGGGCCGCCGGCCATCGTCGGCTCGCTTCGCGTCGGGGATCTCGAGCTGCGCGACGCCCCCGTCGTGCTGCACGATCCCGGCCCGGGCCTCGACGGCATCCTCGGCAACACCTTCCTCAGCCGCTACCAGGTCACCGTCGACGCCGATCTGCGCCAGCTGCACCTGCGTCCCGTCGCCCACGATTAACGCTCCGGCCGCGGGGCCGCGGGGGTAGAATACCGCCCACTTTCGGTCGCAAAGTGGGAGGCAGCATGATCAACGCACCGACGGCCAGCCACAGCCTCACCGTCCGCCTGCAGATCCTCAACAAGCCCGGGATGCTGGGCAAGGTCACCTCCGCCATCGGCAAGGGCGGGGCCGACATCGGGGCAATCGACCTGGTCGAGGTGGGCAAAAGCACTATCACGCGCGACATCACGTTCAAGACCAGCGGCGAGCGGCACGGCCAGCAGGTCGTCGAGCGGCTGCGCGCGCTGGAAGGCGTCGAGGTCGTCAACGTCTCCGACCGGACGTTCCTCATGCACCTCGGCGGCAAGATCGAGGTGCGCGGCAAGATGCCGGTGAAGACCCGCGACGACCTCTCGATGGCCTACACGCCGGGCGTGGCCCGCGTCTGCATGGCCATCCACCACGATCCCGAGAAGGCCTACACGCTGACGATCAAGCAGAACACCGTGGCCGTCGTCTCCGACGGCACCGCCGTGCTGGGCCTCGGCGACATCGGGCCCAGCGGGGCGCAGCCAGTCATGGAAGGCAAGGCGCTCATCTTCAAGGAGTTCGCCGGCGTCGACGCCTTCCCGCTCTGCCTGGCGACGAAGGACGTGGACGAGATCGTGATGATCGTGAAAGCGATCTCTCCCGTCTTCGGCGGAATCAATCTCGAGGATATCTCGGCCCCCCGCTGCTTCGAGATCGAAGAGAGGCTGCAGCGCGACCTCGACATTCCCGTGTTCCACGACGACCAGCACGGCACCGCGGTGGTGGTGCTGGCGGCGATCCTCAACGCCCTCAAGGTGGTGAAGAAGAAGCTGCCCGACGCGAACATCGTGTTCACCGGCGCCGGCGCCTCCGGCATCGCGACCGCCAAGCTGCTCATGAAGGCCGGGGCCAAGCACATCATCGGCTGCGACCGGGCCGGCGCGATCTACAAGGGCCGCAAGGAGAACATGAACCCGATGAAGGAGTGGTTCGCCGACCACACCAACCCGCGCCGCGTGCGCGGCAGCGCCGGCGATGCGCTGGCCGGCGCCGACATCTACATCGGCCTGTCGGGGCCCGGCGTGGTCTCGCTCAAGGACATCAAGTCCATGAACAAGGACTCGATCGTCTTCGCCATGGCGAACCCGATCCCGGAGATCCTTCCCGAGGAGGCGGGGGCGTACGTGAAGGTCATGGCCACCGGCCGCTCCGATTACCCGAACCAGATCAACAACTCCTGCTGCTTCCCCGGCTTCTTCCGCGGGCTGCTCGACGTGCGCGCCCGCGGCGTCAACGACGACATGAAGCTGGCGGCCGCCCACGCGATCGCCGGCATCGTCGGCAAGTCGGAGCTCAGCGAGGAGTACATCACGCCGTCGATGTTCGACTCCCGCCTGGTGCCGGCCGTGTCCTCGGCCGTCGCCGACGCCGCCGTGCGCACCGGCGTGGCGCGCAAGCGCCGCGGCCGGCCGGCCTGACGTCGACGGACCGGGGGACGAGGAGCCATGGCGCAAGCGAAAGGCACCGCGGGCGTTCCGATCGAGGCCCTGCTGCGGGAGAAGCGCAAGTTTCCGCCGCCCAAGGACTTCGTGAAGCGGGCGCTCGTCAACAAGGCGTCGGTCTACACCGAGGCGGCCCGCAACCCGGTGCGGTTCTGGGAGAGCCGGGCGCGCGAGCTGACGTGGTTCAAGCCGTGGAAGAAGGCGCTGGAGTGGAAGCCCCCGTACGCCAAGTGGTTCGTGGGCGGCAAGCTCAACGTGGCCTACAACTGCCTGGACCGCCACGTCACCACCGCCCGCCGCACCAAGGCGGCGCTGATCTGGGAAGGTGAGCCCGGCGACACCCGCACGCTGACCTACTGGGACCTCTACCGCGAGGTCAGCCGCTTCGCCGCCGCGCTCAAGCGCCACGGCGTCCGCAAGGGCGAGCGCGTGACGATCTACATGCCGATGGTGCCCGAGGTGGCCATCGCGATGCTGGCCTGCGCCCGCATCGGCGCCGCCCACTCGGTCATCTTCGGCGGCTTCTCCCCCGAGTCCGTGCGCGACCGCATCCACGACGCCGACTCCAAGCTGGTGATCACCGCCGACGGCGGCTGGCGGCGCGGCAGCATCGTGCCGCTCAAGAAGAACACCGACGAGGCGCTCAAGGAGTGCCCGGGCGTCACCACCGTGATCGTGCTCAAGCGCACCGGCCAGCCGGTGGACATGCGGCAGGGCCGCGACGTGTGGTGGGACGACTTCGTCAAGGGCGCCGAGGCCAAGTGTCCGGCCGAGCCCATGGACTCCGAGGACATGCTGTACCTGCTCTACACCTCGGGCTCGACCGGCAAGCCCAAGGGCATCATCCACACGACCGGCGGCTACCTGACCGGCATCACGGCCACCCACAAGTGGGTGTTCGACATCCACGAGGAGGACGTCTTCTGGTGCACGGCCGACGTCGGCTGGGTCACCGGCCACTCCTACGTCGTCTATGGCCCGCTGGCCAACGGCGCCACCACCGTGATGTACGAGGGCACGCCGGACTTCCCCGACAAGGACCGGTTCTGGCGGATCATCGAGAAGCACGGCATCACCATCTGCTACACGGCGCCCACGGCGATCCGCACGTTCATGCGCTGGGGCGAGATGTACCCCAACCGCTGCGACCTCTCGAGCCTGCGGCTGCTGGGCACGGTCGGCGAGCCGATCAACCCCGAGGCGTGGGTCTGGTACTGGAAGGTGATCGGCCAGGGCCGCTGCCCGGTGGTGGACACCTGGTGGCAGACCGAGACGGGCCACATCCTCATCACCCCGCTGCCCGGCGTCACGGTGCTCAAGCCGGGCTCGGCGACGAAGGCGTTCCCCGGCATCGACGCCGAGGTGCTCGACGAGCACGGCAAGCCGGCGAAGTCCGGCTACCTGGTCCTGCGCAAGCCGTGGCCGGGGATGCTGCGGGGCATCTGGGGCGACCCCGACCGGTTCGTCAAGCAGTACTGGTCGAAGTACGACAACATCTACTTCACCGGGGACGGCGCCAAGCGCGACGAGGATGGCTACTTCTGGCTCCTGGGCCGGGTCGACGACGTGATGAATGTGTCCGGTCATCGAGTTTCCACCATGGAAGTCGAATCTGCCCTGGTCGATCACAAGCAGGTCGCCGAGGCGGCCGTGATCGGCAAGCCGCACGACATCAAGGGGCAGGCGATTGCCGCGTTCGTGACCGTGAAGACCGGGGTGGACGCGAGCAAAGACCTGCAGGACGAGCTCAAGCAGCACGTGGCCAAGAAGATCGGCGCCCTGGCCCGGCCGGACGACATCATCTTCTCGGCCGAGCTGCCCAAGACGCGCTCGGGCAAGATCATGCGCCGGCTGCTGCGGGACATCGCCGAGGGCCGGGCGCTGGGCGACACGACCACGCTGGCCGACCCGGCAGTGGTCGCGGCCCTCAAGAAGCAGTACGAGGAGGAGTGACCCTCGGGCGGGGCGCCGCTGCCACAAACTGTCAGGAAATCGTCCCGCCAGTGACCGCCTGACGGGCAATTTGTCCTCCGATCGCCCTAGGTCTGGCCCTGTGGTCGGACCATCAGCGCATTAATTCCAATGAATTGAGAGGTGTCCTCGTCCGTCTGAGGCTCGGCACGGTAGTTGCTGACGCTCACGCGCCGAGGTACGAGGAGGACATCATGGACCCGATCCGGAAGCGGCTGGAACAGGACCTGAGGTCGGCGGTGGGCCGGCTCCGCCAGGTCGGCGGCGCCACGGCGCTGGAGGACCTGTTGGGCCCGCGCGGAGAGCACTGGGCGTTCGCCGACGAGGTGGACGAGATCCAGGCCAACGAGTGGCGTGAGATCGGCTTCGCCACCCGCGAGCTGCTCATCGAGCGGGTGAACCGCATCACGGCGGCGCTAGAGCGCCTCGAAGAGGGCGAGTACGGCCAGTGCGTGGAGTGCGGCGAGAAGATCGCGCCCGCGCGCCTGCGCGCGCTGCCGGAGGTGACGACCTGCGTGCGCTGCCAGGATCGCCTGGAGCGGACGAGCCGTCACCTGCAGCCGGTCGAGGTGGAGGTCGGCGCCGAGGACGAGTAGTCCGACCCGAGCGTATTCCCGGGGCCGGGAGCCATCCCGGCCCCGTTTTTTTTGGCGTTGTAGTCTAGGGGGCGTGCCACCGCGCACCCCGATCCTCGACCTGTTCCGCCCGGGCGTCCACGCGGCATGCCGCGCCTACTTCCGGCTCACGCTGCGCGGGATCGAGCACATCCCGCGCGAGGGCGGCATCGTCATCACGCCGAACCACCAGACGTACGCCGACCCGCCGCTGGTGACGATCCCGGTCCGGCGGCCCGTCTACTACATGGCCTGGAGCCGGCTGTTCGAGATCCCCCTCTTCGGCGGCCTCATCCGGATGCTGCGCGCGTTTCCGGTGGACATCGAATCCCGCGACGCCCGCGCCACCCGCGAGGCGGTCCGGCTGCTCCAGGGGGGCGCCGCGCTCATGATCTTCCCCGAGGGCGAGCGCACCCGCGACGGTCGCGTACAGCGCTTCAAGCCCGGCGCCTTCCGCCTGGCCGTCTCGCTCGGCGTCCCGGTCCTGCCGGTGACGATCGTCGGCGGGGACCGCGCCTGGCCCCCCGGCCGTCTCCTGCCGCGCCCGGCCCGGATCACCGTCACCTACCACGCCGTCCTCCACGCCAACCCCGACCTCGACCCCCGCCGGGCCGCCCACGACCTCGCTCACCGCACCCAAGCCACGATCCTCAGCGCCATGCCCGCCCACGCTCCCGAGTCGTGAAGCCCGGCTGGTGTGATGGGACTCGTTCGTCGAAGAGCCTGGCGCGAAGGCGCCGGCGCCGTTTACGCGCCGCGCTCCTCGACGGAGTACCCCGCAGCTTCGAGGCGTTGCTTGAGGAGATCGATCTGCTTGCGCCCCGACGTCTCCAGCGTCAGCTCGACTTCGGACGATCCGATCGGCTGCCGCGAGAACGCGCGGTCGTGGTCGATGTGCAGGATGTTCGCCCGCTCCTCGGCGATCAGCGCCGTCAGCCGCGCCAGCGCGCCCGGGCGGTCCTGGAGCACGACCAGCAGCCGCACCAGCCGGCCGTCCTTCACGAGGCCGCGCTCGATGATGCGGGCCAGCATGGTGACGTCGATGTTGCCGCCGGACAGCACGAGCACGACGCGGCCGCCGGCCAGGCCGAGCGGCCGGTGCAGCAGCGCCGCCAGCGGCGCCGCCCCGGCGCCCTCCACGACGGTCTTCTCGATCTCCAGCAGCAGCAGGATCGCGTTGGCCAGCTCCTCCTCGTCCACCGTGACGACGCTGTCCACGTGGCGCGCGGCGAGCGGGAAGGTGATCTCGCCGACGCGGCGGACCGCGATGCCGTCGGCGATGGTGGCGCCGGCCGGCACGCTCACGCGCGCGTGCGCCGCCAGTGCGCGCTCCATGCCGGGCACCGCCGCCGCCTGCACGCCGACGACGCGCACCTCGGGCCGGTGGGCCTTGATGGCCAGCGCCACGCCGCCGATGAGGCCGCCGCCGCCGACCGGCACGATGACGGCGTCGAGCTCGCTCATCTGGTCGAGCAGCTCGAGCCCCAGCGTGCCCTGGCCGGCCACGACGCGCGCGTCGTCGAAGGCGTGGACGAACACGGCGCCGCGCTCGCGCACGATCGCCTGCGCCCGCTCGTAGGACTCGTCGTAGTCGGCGCCGTGCAGCAGCACCTCGGCGCCGTAGCGCCGGGCCGAGGTCACCTTGATCAGCGGCGCGTAGGTCGGCATGACGATCGTCGCCGGCACGCCGAGCCGGGCAGCGTGGAAGGCGACGGCCAGGCCGTGGTTGCCGGCGCTGGCCGCCACCACGCCGCGCCGGCGCTCGGCGGCCTCGAGCTGCAGCAGCAGGTTGGCGGCGCCGCGCTCCTTGAAGGAGCCGGTCATCTGGAGATTTTCGAGCTTGACGTAGCAGCGGGTGCCGGTCAGCTCGGAGAGGGTCTGCGAGTACGCGCAGGGCGTCTCGTGGATGGCGTCGCGCAGGCGGGCACGCGCGGCCTCGATGGCGGCGAGGTCGACGCTCGCGCTCAGAACGGCACCCGCGGCGCATCGAGCGCGGCCGACATCCAGGCCACCGGCATCAGCGCCGTGGACTGCGCGTAGCCGACGCGGCCGCGCGCGTCGAGCAGGATCAGCCCGCCGCCGCCGCGCCCTTCCTTCACGAGCAGCTCGATGGCCGCGTGCGCGGCACGCTCGGGATCGCCGCCCTCGGCCAGCAGGTCGAGGGTTCGGCACGCCAGCACGACGCGGATGATCGCCTCGCCCTCGCCGGTGCAGGAGACGGCGCCACGCCGGCTGTCGGCGTAGGTGCCGCAGCCGATCAGCGCGCTGTCGCCGACGCGCCCGGGCCGCTTGCCGACCATGCCGCCGGTGGAGGTCGCCGCGGCGGCGGTGCCGTGACGGTCCACGGCGACGGCGCCGACGGTGCCGCGGCTGTGCGCGGCCAGCCGCGCGCGCTGGCGCTCGGTGATCAGGGTGGCCGGGTCCACCGCCGGCAGCCCGGTCTCGCGCGCGAAGGCGTGCGCGCCCTCGCCGACCAGCAGCACGTGGCGCGTCTGCTCCATCACGCGGCGGGCCAGCGTCACCGGGTTGGCCACGCGGCTCACGGCGGCCACCGCGCCGCACGCCAGGCGATCGCCCTCCATGATGGACGCGTCCATCTCGATCGTCCCGGCGGCGGTGAGCACCGAGCCGTGGCCGGCGTTGAAGCGTGGATGATCCTCGAGCGCGCGCACCGCCGCCTCGACCGCGTCCACCGCGGTGCCGCCCTCGGCCAGCGCGCGCCAGCCGGCGCGGGCCGCCGCGGTGACGCCGGCTCGCAGCTCCTCGCGTCCCTCGCCGGGGTCGGCGCCGGCGCCGCCGTGCACGAGCACCGTGGGAACGCGATCGGCGGGTGGCGCCATCGCCCCCACCGTGTCACCGGCACCGCGGGGTGTCAACAATCCAAACCAGTAGGCCGTTTTCCTCCAGGTGATGCAAATTGTCCAGTTCTACTCGGCCATCACCGTATTGCCGTTCGAGCTCCGCGCTCGCTACAAGGGCTGAATCCTGGGTGCACTCGGAGGAGAACATGACACGGTTCACCGGGCTCGTCCTGACAGCATTGATTCTGTTCTCGCCCACGGTCGGTGCGGCAGGGCCAACCGAGGACGCCAATGCGGTGATCGACCACTGGTCGGCGGCGTATACCGCCAATGACCCGGACACCATCGTCAAGAATTACTGGCCGGATGCCATTCTTCTCGGGACGGTCAGTCCCGTGATCTCCATCGGTACCGACGCGATCAGCAAGTACTTCTCGGCCGTCAAGGGGACCGGCAACAAGAACGCGATCGGCGAGAGACACGCCATCGTGATCGGCGAAGACGCCGTCCTGCTGACGGGGTTCTACGAGTTCACGGGCATCGCCGATGGCAAGGTCGTACCTCGCCCGAGCCGTTTCACCATGCTCATCACCAGGCGCGCCGGTGAATGGCGTATCGCGCATCACCACTCGTCGCCCCACGTGCAGCCGAAGCAGTAACGCCTCCCCACGGGACAGCCTCGCCCCGGCACGTCTCGAGTCGGGCGCCTTCGGTGGCCCCGGCGCGGTCGCGCGATGCTCCGGGTGGGCACGGCAATAGCGTCGGGCCCGCGACCGTGTCACAATCCGGCCGGATTGCAAGGCGCAGGCACGCTCGAGGCGCTGCAGGCCCGCATCGTCCGCTGCCGCCGCTGTCCCCGGCTCGTCGCCCATCGCGAGGGCGTCGCCACGGCGCCGCCGCCGCGCTACGCCGGCCAGCGCTACTGGGCGCGGCCGCTGCCGGGCTTCGGCGATCCGCGCGCGCGGCTGCTGCTGGTCGGGCTGGCACCGGCCGCGCACGGCGGCAACCGCACGGGCCGGATGTTCACCGGCGATCGCAGCGGCGACTGGCTCTTCGACGCGCTCCACCACGCCGGATTCGCCAGCCAGCCGACCTCGCAGCGCCGCGACGACGGGCTGCGCCTGCGCGACGCCTGGGTGACGGCGACGCTGCGCTGCGCGCCGCCGCTCAACAAGCCGCGTCCCGACGAGATCGCGCGCTGCGAGCCCTACCTGCTCGAGGAGCTGCGGCTGCTCGACCGCGTGCGCGTCGTCGTCGGGCTGGGGCGCATCGGCTGGCAGGCCTACCTGCGCGCGCGGCGCCGCCTGGGGCTGCCGCGGCCGTCGGCGCCGCCGCGCTTCGGCCACGGCGTCGCGACCGTGTTCGAGGACGGCGTCACGCTGCTCGCCTGCTATCACCCGAGCCAGCAGAACACGTTCACCGGCAAGCTCACGCGGCCGATGCTGCGCGGCGTGTTCCGGCGCGCCCGCCGGCTGCTGGCGGGGGCCTGACGTGGCCGACGCTTCCGACCGCAACCGGCTGATCACCTGTCGCGCCTGCGGCAACCGTGTGCCGCGCACCGCGCGCCGCTGCCCGGCCTGCGGCACCCGCGACCCGGCGCGGCCGGCTCCGGTCACGGCGGTGCCGCGCCCGTCCACGCGCCGGGCCAGCCGTCGCGGCCGCCGCCTGCTCGTCGTCGTGCTCGCGCTGGTCGTCGTGGCCAGCGCGGGAGTCATCACCGCCACGCTGGTGTGGGGACCGCCGCCGGCGCCGCTGCCGCTCGAGCGCCGTCCGGAGACGCCGTTATTGGCGCCGGCGCCGCCGGCGGGGCGCGCGCCCGTGCCCTCGCGCTCGCGCGGGCGCACCGACTGGCTGTTCTTCTTCAAGGCGGGCGACCGGCTGGCGCGCATGGGCGAGGACACGCCGCTCGGAGAGATCGTGCGCACGGAGAACGTCCACGCGTTCCCCGACGGCAGCAGCGGCCCCGCCTACATCGTGCGGGCGCCGGACGGCGAGGAGCGCGCGCTCGATGCCGACGAGCTGGAGCGCGGCGCCCGCGTGCAGTAGCGGGCGGCCGCGATCACTCCCGCCGCCGGGGCACCGTCAGCGTCGATCCTAATCGCCGAGGTCGGAGGGCAGGCGGGGACGCTCGGCGACGGTGAGGGCGATGTCGCGCGAGTGGCCGTCGCGCATGAGCGTGACCT
>DASSLH010000214.1:0-8278 GCA_035689625.1 Candidatus Methylomirabilota bacterium
CTACGTGCTGGACCAGGGCCGCATCGAGTTCACCGGCACCGCCGCCGCGCTGCGCGCCGACACCGCCGTGCAGGCGCGCTACCTGGGAGTCGCCTGACGTGTCGCTGGAGGCGATCCTCACCCAGCTGCTGATGGGCCTCACCGTCGGCGTCAACCTCGTGCTGGTCGCCACCGGGCTCACGCTGGTGTTCGGCATGATGGGCGTGATCAACTTCGCCCACAGCGCGCTCTTCATGCTGGGCGCCTACGTCGGTCTCGTGGTCACGCGGGGCCTGGGCGACTTCTGGCTGGGGCTGACGGCGGCGCCGGTCGCCATCGGCGCCCTGGGCGCCGGCGTCGAGCGCTTCCTGCTGCGCCCGCTGCGCGAGCGCTACCCGGAGTCGCACCTGCTGCCGCTGCTGCTGACCTTCGGCCTCGGCCTGTTCTTCGAGGGCGCCGCCAAGATGCTGTGGGGAGCCGACGTCGTCTCGCTGGCGCGGCCGCCGGCGCTGAGCGGCGCGCTCACGCTGGGGCGGGTGACGTTCCCGGCGTACTGGATCTTCGCGCTCGTCGCGGCCGCGGCGCTGGCCGCGCTGGTCTGGCTGCTGGTCGAGCGCACCTCGCTGGGCCTGTCGATCCGGGCGGCGACGCAGGACGCCACGATGGCGGCCGTGCTCGGCGTCAACGTCGGCCGGCTCAACACGATCGTCTTCGGGCTGGGCGCCGGGCTGGCCGGCGCCGCCGGCGTCATCCTGGGCACGATGACGAGCCTGTCGCCGCAGATGGGCGGCGGCGTCGTGCTGGACGCCTTCATCGCCATCGTCATCGGCGGGCTCGGCAGCTTCACGGGGGCCATCGTCGGCGCGCTCCTGCTCGGCCAGGTGCAGAGCTTCGGCGTCGCGCTGCTGCCCGAGTTCCACACGCCGCTGGTGTTCCTCGTGATGGCGGTCGTGCTGGTGCTGCGACCGACCGGGCTGTTCGGCGCGGGGGACCGCCGATGATCCGCCGCGGGCTGCTGGCGCTCGCTGCCCTCGCGCTGCTGGTGGCGCCGCTGGGCGTCGGCCGCCTCTACTCCGCCTACTACCTGAACCTGGCGACGTGGATCATCATCGTCGCGCTCTTCGCTGCCGCGCTGGACTTCGCGCTCGGCTACGGCGGCCTCGTGTCCTTCGGCCACGCCGGCTTCTTCGGCCTCGGTGCCTACGCCGCCGCGCTGACGCTGCGCCAGTGGGCCGCCACGCTCTGGCTGCCGCTGCTGCTCGGCGTGCTGGCGGCGGCGGCGCTGGCGGGGCTGGTCGGCTGGTTCGCCGTCAACTCGCGCGGCGTCTACCTGGCGATGCTGACGTTCGCCTTCGCCCAGCTCTTCTACGAGATCGCCATCAAGTGGGTCGCCGTCACCGGCGGCAGCGACGGGCTGCCGGGCGGCCCCCGGCCGAGCGTGCGCCTGGCCGGGCTCACGCTCGACCTCTCCGACAGGCGCCACATGTACTGGCTGGCGCTGGTGCTGGCCGCCGCCGGCTTCGCCGTCACCCGCCGCATCGTCGTCTCGCCGTTCGGCGCCGCGCTGGTCGCCATCCGCGAGAGCGAGGAGCGGGCCGCCGCCATCGGCATCGACGTGGACCGTCACAAGCGGCTGGCGCTCGTGATCTCCGGCGGCCTCAGCGGCCTGGCCGGCGGCCTGTTCGCGATCCACCAGAACTTCGTCTCGCCCGAGCTGCTCTACTTCGCGCTCTCCGGCGAGGTCGTCATCATCGCGGTGCTGGGCGGCATCGGGACGCTCTACGGCGGGCTGGTGGGCGCGATCATCGCCGTGGGGCTGCGCGAGATCCTCTCGACCTGGACGGACAACTGGCTCGTCGTGCTGGGTGCGCTCTACGTCGCCTGCGTGATGTGGTTCCCGCAGGGCCTCGTGCGCCTGGCCAGGAGATAGCGATGCGTGTCTTCGGCTTCGACCTGCTGCCCTACCCCGAGCACCTCGACCACCTCAAGGTGGACGGCGAGCTGCCGTACCCGCTGCCCCGCAAGCACTTCACGCCGGCGCTGGCCGTGAACAACTATCGCGAGCACCTGGACGCCTGGGCGCTGATGGAGGACCTCGGCTTCGACGGCATCGGCTTCAACGAGCACCACACCTCGCCCTACGGCCTCATGACCTCGCCCAACATCATGGCGGCCGCCGCCTCCCAGCGCCTGAAGCGCATGCAGATCCTGATCTACGGCAACCTGCTGCCGATCCACAACCCGCTGCGCCTGGCCGAGGAGCTGGCGATGCTCGACTGCCTCAGCGGCGGGCGGCTGATCAGCGGCTTCGCGCGCGGCATCCCGCGCGAGTACAAGGCCTACAACGTCCCGCTGGGCGAGTCGCGGGCGCGCTTCGAGGAGGCCTGGGAGATCATCAAGCGCGCCTGGACGGAGGAGGTCTTCTCCTACGAGGGCACGTTCTGGACGTATCGCGACGTGGCGATCTGGCCGCGCCCGGTGCAGCAGCCCCACCCGCCGATCTGGGTGCCGGTGACGACGAGCCAGGAGACGCTGGAGTGGGCGGCGCGGGAGAACGCGCCGATCACGCCGGGCGCCGTGGCCACGCTCGCGGCGCGCCAGGACATGATCCGCTACTACGCCCGCTGCCTGGCCCGGCACGGCCGCAGCATCACGCCCGAGCACGTCGTCGTCCCCGCCAACGTGTTCGTCGCCGACAGCCGCGAGGCCGCGCTGAAAGACGCCGGCCCCTACATGCTCTACTTCTTCCACACGCTGTTCAGCCACGGCAACCTCTCCAACGTCGGCGCCCAGCGGCAGAGCGGCTACGTGCGCGAGGAAGGCCTGGCGTGGCTGCGCCCTGAGAATCGCGACGCGTTCCTGCGCTCGCTCCAGGGCTTCCGCACGGTCACGCTGGAGGATCTGCGGCACAACGAGCGGCTGTGCTGGGGCTCGCCGGCCGAGGTCACCGAGACGCTGCTCGGCCTCGGCGAGGCGCTGGGCGGCAACACGCTGCTCATCCAGTTCAACCAGGGCGCGATGCCGCACGCGATGTTCGTCGAGCAGCTGCGCCGCTTCGCCGCCGACGTGCTGCCGGCGGTGCGCAAGCACACGGTGAGCAAGGTGGCGATCGCCTGATGCGCGCGGTCGTCGTCGGCGCCGGCATCGGCGGCCTGACGGCCGCACTGATGCTGCGCCGGGCGGGCCTGGCGGTGACCGTCGTGGAGCAGGCGCCGGCGCTGCGCGAGGTCGGCGCCGGCATCCAGCTGGCTCCCAACGCCACCCGCCTGCTGCGCCGCCTCGGCGTCGGCGACGCGCTCGAGCGGGTGGCCGTCCGGCCAGCGGCGATCGAGCACCGCCGCTGGCAGGACGGCCGCGTGCTGCTGCGCACGCTGCTGGGCGAGACCTGCGAGCGGCGCTTCGGCGCGCCCTACTACCACGTCTACCGCCCCCACCTGCTCGATCTCCTGGCCCGGGCGCTGCCCGACGACGCCGTCCAGCTCGGCCGGTGCTGCGCGGCGATCATCCAGCACGCCGACAGCGTGACGGTCGTGTTCGAGGACGGCACGACCGCGAGCGCCGACCTCGTCGTCGGCGCCGACGGCATCCACTCCACGCTCCGCGCGGCGCTGCACGGCCGCGAGTCGCCGTGGTTCTCAGGCAGCATCGCCTACCGCGGCCTGGTGCCGGCCGAGCGCATCGCGCACCTGGACATCGCGCGGCAGTCGCACTCCTGGCTCGGGCCCGAGCGGCACTTCGTCTGCTACTGGGTCGCGGCCGGGCGCTACCTGAACTTCGTTGCCGTCGTGCCGGCGCGCGACTGGCGCGTGGAGTCGTGGTCGGCGACCGGGGACGTCGCCGAGGCGGTGGCGGACTTCGAGGGCTGGGACAAGACGGTCCCGGCGATCATCGGGGCCGCCGAGCGCACTCACCGCTGGGGACTCTACGACCGCGAGCCGCTCGAGAGCTGGAGTGCGGGCCGCGTGGCGCTGCTGGGCGACGCCGCCCACGCGATGCTGCCGTTCCTGGCCCAGGGCGCCTGCCAGGCCATCGAGGACGCCGCCGTCCTCGCGCGCTGTCTGCAGGGCATCGCCCCGGCCGCGGTGCCGGAAGCGCTGCGGCGCTACGAGGCGATCCGCAAGCCCCGCGTCTGGCAGGTGCAGCGCGCCTCGCGCGACAACGTCGTCACCTACCACCTGCCGGACGGCCAGGCCCAGCGCGAGCGGGACGCGCGCTACGCCGCCTCGATGGCCGCCAGTCCCTGGGGCGCGCGCGCCTGGATCTACGAGTACGACGCCGAGGAGGCCGCTAGCCCGTGAACGGAGGGTCGCGCTCGAGCACTTCCTTGATGCGCGCCTCGTCCACCTTCACCTGCACACCGGCGCGCTCCTGCTGCAGGAGCATCGGCGAGCGGGAGTCGCGCTGCTCCCAGCCGCGGTTCAGCGCCTCGGTCATCTCCTCGAGCACGAGGTTGGCCACGCGCGCCGGCACCTTGTGCTCGCGGGCCAGGGCGACGGCCAGCGTGACGTCCTTGTGGGCCAGGCGCAGGGCGAAGTTCGCCGGATCGTACTTGGCGTTGAGGAAGCCCTCGGCCAGACGATCGAACGTGCGCTGCCGGCCGCTGGCGCCGTAGCGCACGGCCTGCCAGAGCGCCAGCGGCTCCACGCCGGCCTTGATGCCGATGGTCATGACCTCGGCCAGCGAGGTCTGCACGGCGTAGGTCGTGAGGTTGTGGCAGAGCTTGGCGACCGAGCCGGCGCCGATCGGCCCCACGTGGATGACCTGGTCGCCCATCGCGTCGAGGACGGGCCGGTACTTGGCGAGCACGCCGGCGTCGCCGCCGACCCAGATGGCCAGCCGGCGCGTCTTCGCGCCCCTCGGCCCGCCGCTGACCGGCGCGTCGAGGACGTGGATGCCGCGATCGCCGAAAACCTTGTGAATCCAGCGCATCACGGTCGGTGAGTTCGTGGACAGGTCGAACCACGCCTTGCCCGCGCTCATGCCCTCCAGCAGGCCGTTGCCGCCCAGCCCGACGGCCTCGACCTCGGCCGGGCCCGGCAGCGAGGTCAGCACGACGTCTGCGGCCTCCGCCACCTTCCGCGGCGAGTCCGCCCAGACCGCGCCGGCGGCCAGGTGTGGCTGGGCGGCATCATGGCGGACGTCGTGCACGACCAGCTCGTGACCGCGCTGCTGGACATTGGAGGCCATGCTGGCGCCCATCATCCCGAGCCCGATGAAGCCGACCTTCATGGCGTTCCGTCCTTCCCGCTCAGGCCGGCAGCGTGTCGTAGATGCGGTGCACGTCGCTGGCGTGGAAGCGGGCCACCCGGTTGGTCGGCGGCAGCGCCTCGCGGTAGAAGAACTCCGGCAGCTCGTCGTCCTTCTCGGTGAAACCGGCCCGCTGGTTGAACTCCTTCTCCAGTCGCAGCGTCTCCTGGCCGAGCTCGACGAAGAACTCCTTGGTGTAGCTCGTCCCGCAGGCGGCGTTGAGCGCGTTGACGATGAACTCGGTGTTCGGCTCCGTCACGCTGCGGCCGAAGATGCAGAGGCCGAGCGAGTCGGTGGCGGCGCACATCGTCTGCGCCGTGAGGCTCTGGGCCATCACCGCCTGGGCGTCCATGTCCCGGGTGTTCAGCCGCGGCATGTTGCCGGCCGTGTGATCGGCGCCCATGGCGGTCGTCATCATGGACACGCCGGTGCACTCGACCACGCGCGGGTCGTAGGCGCTGATCGCCTGCTTCTTGATGACCGGCACGCGGCGGACGTGGTAGTGCTCGCCCACGCGCGCGGTGCCCTGCGCCCACAGGCGGCCCTTCTCGGTGCCCTTGCGGATCTCGGCCAGGCAGTCGGTCATGAACTTGACGTCGCCGAACACGCCGAGGCCGGCTTCCATCAGCACGCCGAGCGTGCCGCCCAGCTCGATGGTGTCCACGCCCAGGTCGTTGGCCACGAAGTTCAGCTGGGCGAGATCGTCGGGCTCGGTGAGGCCGCAGTTGGAGCCGAGCAGGCCGAGCGTCTCGTATTCCACCGGCGAGACGACCTCCTTACCGCTGGCGTCGGCGTAGACGTTGCTGCACTGGATCACGCAGCCGGGCATGCAGGCGTGCGTCTGCTCGCCGCCGCGGGCGGTGTTGGTGGGCGCGATGTAGTCGGCGCCCATCTTGAACTTCTCGCCGGCCTTGACGTCGGCCAGCTGGCCGGCGCTGAAGTTGCGCACCGGCAGGCCGCCCATCATGTTCTGCACGTCGGCCATGCCGGCGGTGCCCAGCTTCTGGTAGAAGTTCAGCACGATGCCGTCGGCCAGCAGCATCTTGCTGTAGTCCTTGATCGCGGCGTTGACCTTCTTGGTGTCCTCGAAGGGCGGGATCCTGTCGAGATCCACCACGATCGCCTTCACCTTCTTGCTGCCCATGACGGCGCCGACGCCACCGCGGGCGGACAGCCGCGAGGGCCGCCCGTCCTTGTCGGTGAACGCGATGCCGGCCAGCAGGCCCTGGTACTCGCCCACGGGCCCGCAGAGGGCGTACGCCATCTTCTTGCCGTAGCGCTCCTGCAGCATCCGCCCCGCCTCGAAGTTGCCCTTGCCGAGGTACGGCGCCGCATCGTCGAAGGCCAGCGTGCCGTCCTTCTTGAAGTGCAGCACCACCCAGCTCGGCGACGCGCCGTGCAGCGTGAGGCCGGCGATCTTCAGCTGGCCCAGCGCGTAGGCGAACGTGCCCCCGCCGTTGGCCTCCTTGATGCCGCCGGTCAGCGGGCTCTTGCAGCCCACGCTGGTGCGGTTGGCGTTCGAGAAGCTGGTGCCCGCGAAGGGCCCCGCCGAGAAGATCAGCGGACTGGCCGGCGACAGCGGATCCACCGTGGCGGCGCCCGCCTCGAGCAGCGTCTTGGCGATCAGGTAGCGGCCGGCCTTCACGACCGCCTCGCCGCGTAGCTCGCGCCGGGTGACGCTGCGGTCGTTCAGTCGGATCTCGTAGTAGGTGCGCATCGCTCAGGACCTCCTTGTCGACGCCGCCTATTCTACCGCCGCGCGGCGGTGTCTCGGCCGGCGTTTGGGACCGTTCGTGCCCGGATTTCGACCCTTCGTCCGGTTGTTCCCGCGCCGGCGCGCGGCCGCCCTATGCTCGCGTTCAGGTCGAGCGTGAGGAGGGCACGAGCGTGGACGACGTCGTCAGCGTCAAGGACCTGAGCAAGACGTACCGGCTCGGCACCCAGACCGTGACCGCGCTGGCGGAGGTGAGCCTCACGGTGCAGGCCGGCGAGTTCATGGCGGTGGCCGGGCCGTCGGGCAGCGGCAAGACGACGCTGCTCAACCTCATCGGCTGCCTGGACACCCCGACCCGCGGCGAGATCGCCATCGACGGCGAGCCGGTGGCGCGCCTGTCGGCCGCCGGCCGGGCCGACCTGCGCGCGCGCAAGCTCGGCTTCGTGTTCCAGACCTTCAACCTGATCCCGGTGCTGACCGCCTGGGAGAACGTCGAGTACCCGCTGCTGCTGCATCGCCGTGGCGGCGACGACCGGGCGCGCGTGCGGCGCGCCCTGGAACAGGTCGGTCTCGCGGATCGGGCCCGCCATCGGCCGGCCGAGCTCTCGGGCGGCCAGCAGCAGCGCGTGGCGATCGCGCGCGCGCTGGTCGGCGAGCCGTCGCTGGTGCTGGCCGACGAGCCCACCGCCAACCTCGACAGCACCACCGGCCGCGACATCGTCGACCTCATGCGCCGCCTCAACCGCGAGCGCGGCACCACCTTCGTGTTCTCCACCCACGACCCACGCATCATGGCCGCCGCCGATCGCGTGGTGCACATCTCGGACGGGAGGCTGACGTCATGAGCACTCGAGCGCTCCTTCTCGCCCTGACCGTCGCCGTCGTCTTCGGATTCTGGCGGCCCGACTCGATCGAGCCCCAGACCCTCGACGCCGTGGCCCACGCCCGCCAGGCACTGGACGCCGGCCGCGTGGACGAGGCCATCGCGATGCTCGAAAAGACCGTGACCGACGAGCCGACGAACCCGGCGGCGCTGGCCTGGCTCGGCAGCGCCCAGGTGCGCAAGGCCTCGACGCTGCCGCCCGCCGAGGCCGCCGGCTGGGTCAAGCGCGGCTTCGACACGATGGACGAGGCGGTCGAGCGCTTCCCCGACGCGTTCGTCGTCTACGCGATGCGCGGCATCACCGCCGGCCGCGTGCCCGAGCTGTTCCACAAGACGGACGTCGCCATCGGCGACCTCGGCCGGGTGATCGCGCTGAAGCAGGCGCGGCCGCAGGCGGTGCCCGACACGGTGATGCCGGGCGTCTACCTCAACCTCGGCCTGGCCCAGAAGAAGGC
>DASSLH010000215.1:0-3403 GCA_035689625.1 Candidatus Methylomirabilota bacterium
AACAGGACGCGCACCATCCTCGCGGCGCTGGCCACCGCCGCCGCCCTCGCCTCGGCCGGCTGCGGGACGATGACCGTGAACCCGATCGCCCAGTTCGTGGATGACAGCTCCACCACGACCGCGATCAAGACCCGGCTGGCCACCGACGCCGGGATCGGCTCGATGACCGGCATCGGTGTCCGTACCTCGGACGACGTCGTGTGGCTCACCGGCACGGTGTCCGACGAGGCCGAGCGCCAGCGCGTGGAGGGCATCGCCCGCCGCATCGCCGGCGACAATCGCGTCGTCAGCGAGCTGCGCGTGGCCAACGCCACCGCCTCCGCCTCACCGAGCTCGCAGAAGCCGACGGCTCAGAAGTAGTAGGACGCCAGGTCCTCGGCCGCCTCGACGACGCCGCCGAAGCGCTCGCGCGCCTCGGCGACGAAGGCGGCGACGCCATCCTCGTGCGCCGGCCCCAGGTGCGTGAGCAGCAGCCGCCGCACGCCGGCGCGCGCCGCGATCTCGCCGGCCTCGGCCGCCGTCGAGTGGCGGGCGTCGCCGGGCGGCCGGTCGCGGACCAGGTACGTCGCCTCGTGCACGAGCGTGTCGGCGCCCCGCGCCAGCGCGACCACCGTCTCGCACGGCCGCGTGTCCGACGAGTACACGACGGCGCCGGCGCCGGTCGCGTCGACGCGCACCGCGAAGTTCGGCATCGTGCCGTGCTCGTTCGGCGCCGTGCGCACCGTGAGGCCGCCGGTCACGGCCGCCGTCGCGGTGGCGGCCGCGTCGATCGGGACCAGCGTGAGAGCGAAGCTGTCCGCCCGCTGCCAGAGGCGGAACACGCCGAGCAGCGTGCGCAGCGGCTCGACATGCTCCGGCCGGCAGACGACGGCCAGCGGCCGCGTGCGCTGCAGCAGCATCAGCTGGCGCACGAGCGAGGGCAGGCCGTAGGCGTGGTCCACGTGCAGGTGGGTGACGACGACGTGGGTCAGCGCCGCCAGGTCGACGCCGAGCTGGCGCAGGCGGTGCACGGCGGCGCCGCCGACGTCCACCAGGACGGCGGCGCCGCCGGCCTCGAAGACCAGCGAGGTGTTGTCCCGCGCGGCCGAGGCCAGCGCACCGGCGGTGCCGAGAAACGCGAAGCGAGCGGGCGTCACCGCCCGCGGCGAAAGGCGTCCGGGTCGAACAGCTCGTCGGGCACGCCGCCGTTGAGCCGGGCCGAGCGCACGACGACCAGCACCAGGAGCTTGCCGTCCACGAACGCCTCCTGGCGAAACGGGAAGTAGAGACCGGGCGCGAGCGCGTGATGCTCGGACAGCGTGAGATCCACGAGGCGCTCGCCGCCCGGCAGCCGCTGCCGGCGGATGAAGCGCACGACGCCGTACTCGGGGTCCAGCCACACCGAGGCCGCGTCGCGCTCGCCGGGCCGCGCGCCGATGATGGTGACCTCGCGCCCGCCCACGCGCGTGACCCAGGCGACGTCGTCGCGGATGCCGAGCGTGCGCCACTCGGCCAGCAGGTCGGCGGCCGTCCGCCCCAGCGGCATGATGAGCGACATCCCCTGCTGCTCGCCGTCGCGGCCGGACAGCTCCAGGACTCGGCCGTCGGCGGTGCGCTGCCAGACGCGGTCCTCGACGGCCAGGCGGGCGTCGTGCTGGCCCTCGACGACCTCCTCGGTGCGCTGCCGGCGCGGCGTCTTGAGCCACAGCCGCTGCTCGCCGCTGCTCTGGGGATGGCGGCCGTCGGGATGGTAGAGCGTGAACGACTGCTCGATCACCAGGTCGCTGACCTGGGCGGCGGCCAGCCGGGCGACGAGGCGCTCGACGGCCGCGGTGGCGTCCGAGCCGTGCGCGGCGAGCGGCACGACGAGCAGGGCCAGCAGGATGGCGACGCGCCGGGTCACGGCTCGGTTATACGGGGCGGGCGCCCGGCGAGTCAACGGCCCGGACCCGATGTAAGCCCGCAAAAGTCCGGCAAAAGTTTGACAGGTCTGCAACGGGCTTCGTATGATCGAAGCGGTACGTCGAACCACCAGTCAAAGGAGCCCTCGTGCCTACCTCCGACTCCCTGAACACCGGGGTCCTCGAGATCGTCTGGAACGCCGCCCCGCTCGCCAAGGTGGTGCTGGGCGTGCTGCTGCTCTTCTCGATCATCTCGTGGGCGCTGATCGTCGAGAAGTGGTGGCAGTTCCGCCGCGTGCGCCGGCAGACGCTGGCGTTCGTGAAGGTCTTTCGCGAGGGGCGCCGGCCGTCCATCGTGCACACGGCGGCGCGCAAGTATCGCGACAGCCCCCTGGCCCAGCTCTACGGCGCCGCCTACGCGGAGATCTCCGGCATCCCCGACGTGGTGGAACACGTGATCGACGACCCTGACGACGGCTTGGCGCCGGAGCGGCTGGACGCCGTGCACCGCGCGATGCGCCGCGCCTCGGCGCTGGAGGTCGCCCAGCTCGAGCGCTACCTGCCGTTCCTGGCCACGACCGCCAGCGCGACGCCGTTCATCGGCCTGTTCGGCACCGTGTGGGGCATCATGTCGGCCTTCCACGGCATCGGCACCCAGGGCTCGGCCAGCCTGGCCGTCGTGGCGCCGGGCATCTCGGAGGCGCTGATCGCGACCGCGGCCGGCCTGGCGGCGGCCATCCCGGCCGTCATCGGCTACAACTACTTCATCAACCGCGTGCGGCACTGGGCGACGGAGATGGACGGCTTCATGCTCGACCTGCTCAACGTCCTCGCGCGGCCGATGACCAAGCTGGGGCGGCCGGCCAAAGATGGCGTTTAACGTCGGCGCGCCGGACGGCGAGCGGCGGATCGGCACGTCGCTGGCCGAGATCAACATCATCCCGCTCGTGGACGTCGTCCTCGTGCTGCTGCTCATCTTCATGCTGACGGCGCCGATGATGTACCGCGGCATCGATGTGAACCTGCCGCGGGCGGCGGCCAAGCCGACGGCCGTCGAGGAGCGCATGGTGCTGACGCTCACCAAGGACCGCGCGCTGTACCTCAACGACAAGCGCGTCGCGTCCGGCACGCTGGACTCCAGCCTGCGCGCGGCGTTCCAGAACCGCACCGACAAGACGCTCTACCTCAAGGCCGACTCCGGCCTCGCCTACGGCGCCGTCATCGAGACGATGGATCAGGTGCGACGCGCCGGCATCGAGCGCCTCGGCATGGTGACCGAACCCGTCCGGGAGCGCTGACGTGGGGGCCGCAGGCCTGCTGCTGATGACGCCGCGGCTGCGGCTGCGTGGCGGCCCCGCGCTGCGAGGTGGCCCGCTGCCGGTCACCGCCACGCTGCTGTCGCTGCTCACGCACGTCGCGCTGGGGCTGGGCATCTTCTTCGCGGCGACCGCCTGGCAGGCGCGCCAGCCGAAGATGTACGTCGTCAACCTGGTGCCGGCGGTCGCCGCCAGCGGCAGCCCCCA
>DASSLH010000216.1:0-3803 GCA_035689625.1 Candidatus Methylomirabilota bacterium
CTCTCTTGAGCGGCCCGCCGCCGCGCGTCGACGGAGCGAACGCGCTAGACCTTCAACCGCGGGTCCAGCGTATCGCGCAGCCCGTCACCGAATAGGTTGATGCCAAGCACGGTGACCAGAATCGCGAGGCCCGGGAACGTCGCCAGCCACCACGCGGTGGAGATGTACACGCGCCCATCCGCCAGCATCCCGCCCCACGTCGGCGTCGGCGGCTGCACCCCCAGCCCCAGGAACGACAGCGCCGACTCGATGACGATGACCCGCGCCATGTCCAGCGTCGCCACCACCAGCCACGGCGTCAGCGCGTTGGGCAGGATGTGCCGCAGCAGCACCCGCGTGTCGCCCACGCCCAGCGCCAGCGCCGCCTGCACGAACTCCCGCTCGCGCAGCGACAGCACCGCGCTGCGCACGATGCGCGCGTAGACGACCCAGGACGACACGCCGATGACCGCGATGATCGTCGCCAGGCTCGGCCCCAGCACGCCGATGACGGCGATCGCCAGCAGGATGAACGGAAACGCCAGCTGGATGTCGGCCAGGCGCATGAGCACGTCGTCCACCCGGCCGCCGAAGTAGCCGGCGACCAGGCCGGCGGCCATGCCGATCACGCCGGAGATAACGACGGCGGCGAAGCCGACCAGCAGCGCCGGCCGGGCGCCGTAGATCACGCGCGCCATCAGGTCGCGGCCGAGATGATCGGTGCCGAGCGGGTGCACGTGGCCGGCGGCGTCGTGGAAGCCCGGCGGCTTCAGGCGCAGGTCGCCGAGGTCCTGCTCGACGGGATCGAACGGCGAGAGCAGCGGCGCGGCGACCGCGGTGACGACGACCAGCGTCACCACCGCCAGGCCGAACAGCGCCGTGCGCCGGGCCGCCAGCCGCCGCAGGAAGACCAGCCACTCCGCGCGGGCGGGCGGCGCCGTCTCCGGCAGGACGACCGCCGTCGCCGGCACCGTGCTCATCGCGTGAGCCGGATCCGCGGGTCGAGGTAGGTGTAGACGAGATCCACGAGCAGGTTGACGACGACGAACGTCGTCGCCAGCAGGAAGACTGCCGCCTGCACCACCGGGTAGTCGCGGTTGTAGATCGCCTGCACGCTCAGCCGCCCCACGCCCGGCCAGGCGAAGATCGTCTCGGTGATGACCGAGCCGCCGAGCAGCGTGCCGAGCTCGATGCCGACGATCGTCACGATGGGGATCGCCGCGTTCTTGAGCGCGTGCTTCCAGACGACCGGCGGGTTGCTCACGCCCTTGGCTCGCGCGGTGCGGATGTAATCCTGGTTGAGCACCTCCAGCATCCCCGACCGCGTCAGCCGCGTGATGCGCGCGGTGGTGAACAGGCCGAGCGTGATCCCGGGCAGGATCAGGTGCTCGAGCGTGCCGCGGCCCGAGGACGGCAGCCACTGCAGCTGCACCGAGAAGAGCAGGATCAGCATGATGCCGAGCCAGAACGTCGGCATGGACTGCCCGAGCAGCGCCACGACCGTGGAAACGTAGTCGAGCAGGGTGTTGCGGCGCACCGCCGACACGATGCCGGCCGGGATGGCGAGGACCAGGGCCAGCGCCAGGCCGGCGCCGGCGAGCTCGAACGTGGCGGGCAGGCGCTCGACCACGAGGCCGAAGGCCGGCTCCCCGTGGCGCACCGACTGGCCGAAGTCCCCGCGCACGGCGCCGGCCAGGAAGCGCCCGTACTGCACGAGGAACGGATCGTTGAAGCCCATCACCTCGCGGAACTTCTGCACGTCCTCGGGCGAGGTCTCGGGCGGCAGCAGCACGAGGGCCGGATCGCCGGTGAGGTGGAGGATGAAGAAGACCACGAACGAGACGCCGAGCACGACGACCAGCGACTGCAGCAGTCGCCGCGTCAGCAGCGTGGTCATGGCCGGGTCAGGCGCGCCACAGCCTCGATATGCGGAGTCTGCGGAAACATGTCCACCGGCTGCACCCACTCGACCCGGTAGCCCTGGCGCACGAGGTCGCCGAGGTCGCGCGCCAGCGTGGCCGGATTGCACGACACGTAGACGATGCGGGGCGGCGCCAGCGCGGCCAGCGCGGCCAGCGCCCGGGGATGGAAACCCGCCCGTGGCGGGTCGGCGACGACCACCGCGGGCCGCACGCCCTCGGCGGCCAGCCGCGGCAGGACGTGGCGCACCTCGCCGGTGAGGAACGTGCAGTTCTCGATGCCGTTGGCCCGGGCGTTGCGGACCGCGTCGGCGACGGCGGCCGCCGAGACCTCGATCCCGTGGATCTGCCGGGCCCGGCGCGCCAGCAGCAACGCGATGGCGCCCGTGCCCGAAAACAGATCCAGCACCGTCTCGCCGCCGTCCAGGGCACAGGCCTCGGCCACCAGCGCGAACAGCCGCTCGGCCTGCCCGGTGTTGGTCTGGAAGAACGAGGCCGCCGACACGCGGAACGTGAGGTCGCCGAGCGACTCGGTGATGTGGTCGCGGCCGAGCAGCAGGTGCTCCTCGCTGCCGACGGCGACGCTCGATTTGGTGTCGTTGACGTTGAGCACCACGCTGGTCGTGCTCGGGACCCGCGCGCGCAGCGCCTCGGCCAGCGGCACGAGCGTGCCGACGTCGGGCGCGGCCGCCACGATGTTGACCATCGCCTCGCCGGTGCGCCGGCCCTCGCGCAGGGCCACGAAGCGCAGCAGGCCGCGCTCGGAGCGCGGATCCCAGACGGACAGCGCTCGCTCGCGCACCTGGCGGCGCAGCTCGTCCAGCAGCGCGTTCATGCGCTCGGACTGCAGCAGGCAGCGCTCGATGTCGAGCACGACGTCGTAGCGCTCGGCCTCGTGCAGGCCGACGACGGGACCGTCGCCGGCCACCGTGAACTCCATCTTGTTGCGATAGCCGTACGGCTCCGGCGCCGGCACGATCGGGCGCAGCTCGAACGCGCCCAGCCCGCCGAGGCGCGCGAGCGTCTCGCGCACCTGCCGCTCCTTGAGCGCGAGCTGCGCGGGATAGGCCAGGTGCTGCAGGCGGCAGCCGCCGCAGCGGCCGAAGTACGGACAGGGCGCCTCGACGCGTTCGGGCGAAGGGCGGAGCACCTGGACGATGGTGGCGCGGCCATAGCGCGCGCGCGTCTCGGTCAGGGTCACCCGCAGGTGATCGCCGGGCAGGCCACCGCGGACGAACACGACGTAGCCGTCCGCGCGTCCCACTCCTTCGCCGCCGAAAGCGAGGTCGTCGACGACGAGGTCCAGCGTGTCGCCGCGTTTCGGCTTCGCCATGGTGTCAGGCCACTATAAACGAGGAGTCCGAGGCTGGCCAGCCGACCGGCGGCAGGAGTATCATAGCGGTTCATGAAGAGCAGGGCTCCGCGCCCCCTCGGAGAGCTGCTGGTGAGCGCGTTGCCCCAGCTGGAGGAGCGCCTGCTCGTGCTGCGCATGCGGCGCGCGTGGGCCGGCGCCGTCGGCGCCGACATGGCGCGCCGGGCCCAGCCGCAGGCGCTGGTCAACGGCTGCCTCACCATCGTCGTCGACAACTCGCCGTGGCTGCACGAGCTCACGCTGCGCGCGCCCGAGCTGACCGCGCGCCTGCAGGCGCAGTACCCGGCGGTGCAGTCGCTGCGCTTCAGCCTCGGTGTCGCCGCCGCCGAGGAGACGGCACCGCCGGCGCCGCGCGCGCCCGGCCGGCCGCGGCTGACCGACGACGACGCGCGCGCCATCGACGCCGCCGCCGCCACGATTTCCGATCCGGACCTGGCCGCCAGCGCCCGCCGCCTGCTCGCGCGCGCGTGGCCGGGCGCCGGCGCCAGGCCAGAACGAGGTAATGAACGATGAGAGTTCGCTCGGCTGCGCTC
>DASSLH010000217.1:0-4944 GCA_035689625.1 Candidatus Methylomirabilota bacterium
TGGGCGCGTAGACGTCCTCGCCCTCGACCAGCACGGTGCCGGCCACCCGGGCGCCCGGCACGACCTCGTGCATGCGGTTGAGGCAGCGGATGAACGTGGACTTGCCGCAGCCGGAAGGGCCGATGATCGCGGTCACCGCCTTGGGCCCGATCGTCACGTCGATGCCGCGCAGGACGTGCGCGGTGTTGAACCAGGCGTTCAGCTCGCTGACGCGGATGCCATCCACCATGCGCTCACCTCGCTCCGCTGAAGCGGCCGCGCGTCGCCAGCCGGGCCGCCAGGCTCACCACGAAGACCATCCCGATGAGGACGAGCGCGCCGGCCCACGCCTGGCGGTGCCAGTCGTCGTAGGGCGCGATCGCGTAGGCGAAGATCTGCAGCGGCAACGCCGCGATCGGCTCATCGAGCCGCTGGTGCCAGAACCGGTTGCCGAAGGCGGTGAACAGCAGCGGCGCCGTCTCGCCGGCCACGCGCGCGATGGCGACCATCGCCCCGGTGACGATGCCGGCCCGCGCGGTCGGCAGCACGACGCGCAGGACCACCTTCCACTGCGGGATGCCGAGCGCCAGCGCGGCCTCACGCAACGACGACGGCACCAGCCGGACCATCTCCTCGCTGGTGCGCACGACGATCGGCAGCATGATGACGGCCAGCGCCACAGCGCCGGCCAGCGCCGAGAACCGGCGCATGGGCAGCACCACCAGCGTGTAGGCGAAGATGCCGACGACGATGGACGGCACGCCGTTGAGCACGTCGGCCAGGAAGCGCACCAGCCACGGCAGCTGGCGGTCGCGCGACTCGGCGAGGTAGACGCCGCCCAGGATCCCCACCGGCAGGCCGATGCAGGCGGCCAGTCCGACCAGGACGAGGCTGCCGACGATGGCGTTGGCCATGCCGCCGCCCTCCTCGCCGACGGGCTTGGGCAGGTGCGTGAAGAAGTCCACGTTGACGGCCGTGGCGCCCTGCACCAGCAGGAAGCCGAAGATCAGCAGCAGCGGCAGGATAACGAGGCCGGCCGCCAGCGCAGTCGCGGCGGCCATGCCGGCGCTGACGACGCGGCGCCCGCGCGGCCTCATTCGCGCCCCGCCTGCATCGCGCCGCCAACCGACCACACCAGCAGCCGGGCCACCGCGTTGACCGCGATCGTCACCACGAACAGCAGCAGGCCGATCTCGACCAGCGCCGCCAGGTAGAGGTCGGAGGTCGCCTCGGTGAACTCGTTGGCGATGACGCTGGCCATCGTGTAGCCCGGCGCGAACAGCGAGAGCGAGACCTCGGGTCGATTGCCGATCACCATCGTCACCGCCATCGTCTCGCCCAGCGCGCGGCCGAGGCCGAGCAGGACGGCGCCGATGATCCCCGACCGTCCGTAGCGGAGCACGGCCAGGCGCGTCGTCTCCCAGCGCGTGGCGCCCAGCGCCAGGGCGGCCTCGCGCTGCGCGTTCGGCACCGCGAGCAGCACCTCGCGCGTGACGGCGGTGATGAACGGCACCACCATGATCGCCAGGATGATGCCGGCCGCCAGCATGCCGACGCCGTACGGCGGACCCTGGAAGAGCGGCAGGAAGCCGAGTGTCTTGCCGAGGGCCGGCTGCACCCACGTGCGCAGCAGCGGCGCCAGCACGAAGATGCCCCAGAGGCCGTAGACGACGCTCGGCACGGCCGCGACGAGCTCGACGAGGAACGTCACCGGCGGCCGCACCCAGCCCGGCGCCAGCTCGGCCAGGTAGATGGCGGCGCCGACGCCGAGCGGCACCGCGATGAGCAGCGCCAGCAGCGAGGACAGCAGCGTGCCGTACACGAACGGCACGGCGCCGAAATGCTCGGCAACCGGATCCCAGACCGAGGTCACGAGGAAGCGCCAGCCGAACACCCGCAGCGCCGGCAGCGCGCCGAACACCATCTCGGCGGCGAGACCGAGCACGAGGAGGAGCACGCTGCCGGCGGCCGCGCGCAGGACGAGCCGGAAAAGACGGTCACCGAGATTGCTGTGGGCCGTGCCGGCGCGAGCGAGCGGCGGGAGGGACAGCGTCTCGAGCGTCGAGGCCATCTGGCTCCTACCGGGCCGCCAGCAGCGGCTTGCCCTGGTAGTTGATCTCCTTGATCCGCGCCTCGATCTGCTTGACCACCTGGGGCGGCAGCGGGGCGTAGAGCAGATCGGCGGCGAACTTCTGGCCCTCGTGGCTCATCCACCACAGGAAGCTGACGATCGCGCGCCCCTTGGCCTGGTCGGGCTGGTCCTTGTAGACGAGCAGCCAGGTGAAGCTGGCGATCGGATAGGCGTCGTCCCCGGGCGGATTGGTGAGCGACACGCGGAAGTCGGCCGGCATGCTCCGGGCCGCGCCGGCCGCGGCCGCCGTCGTGGACTCGATCGTCGGCTCGACGAGCTTGCCGGCCGCGTTCTTCACGAGCCCGACCGGCAGCTTGTTCTTCACCGCGTAGGCCAGCTCGACGTAGCCGAGCGCGCCCGGCGTGTTCTTCACCTGCCCGGCCACGCCCTCGTTGCCCTTGCCGCCGAGGCCGACCGGCCAGTTCACGGACGTGCCCTTGCCGACCTTCTGCTGCCACTCGGGGCTGACCTTGGAGAGGTAGTCCACCCAGATGTAGGTCGTGCCGCTGCCGTCCGAGCGATGCACGACCGCGATCGGCTGATCCGGCAGGCTGACGCCGGGGTTGGCGCCCGTCAGCCGCGGGTCGCTCCACTTCGTGATCTTGCCGAGGAAGATGTCGGCGAGGACGTCGGGCGTGAAGCGCAGCTTCGGGTTGCCCGCCAGGTTGTAGGTCGTCACCACGGCGCCGAGCACGGTCGGGACGTGCAGCAGCCCCGGCGCCCGCTTGAGCTGCTCGTCCGTCATGGGACCGTCGCTGGCGCCGAAGTCGACCGTGCGCGAGATGATCTGCTTGATGCCGCCGCCGCTGCCGATCGACTGGTAGTTGAACCGCAGCTCCGGATCGACCTTCGTGTAGGCGTCGAACCACTTCGAGTAGATCGGGTACGGGAAGGTCGCGCCCGCGCCGTTGATCAGCGTCTGGGCGGCGGCCGGCTGGGCCAGCCAGGCGGCCCCGAGCAGTGCCAGCACGATGGTCCGGGTCTTCATCCGGTCCTCCTCATGTGTGCGAGGCCATGGTGCCCCCCGCATGTTTCACGGCGGTTATCGGGACGTTACAGTTGTGTTACGACGCGTCGCGGAACCGGTAGCCCACGCCGCGGACGGTCTCCACGCCCGGCGGCGGGACCCGCGCGGCCAGGAACTTGCGGCGCAGGCGCGCCACGTGGACGTCCACCGTGCGGGGCTCCACGAAGCCGTCGCGGCCCCACACGGCGTCCAGCAGGTCCTCGCGGCCGAACACGCGGCCGGGAGCGCCGGCCAGCAGCGCCAGCAGCTCGAACTCGCGGGGCGTGAGGGCGACCGGGCGCCCCTTCATGCGCACCTCGAAGCGCTCGCGGTCGATCTCGAGCTCGCCGGCCTTGATGTGGCTCTTGCGGCCGCCGGCCTCGGGCCGGGCGCGACGGGCGACGGCCCGGATGCGGGCGATGAGCTCGCGCGGCGAGAACGGCTTGGTGACGTAGTCGTCGGCGCCCACCTCGAAGCCCAGGACCTTGTCGCCCTCCTCGACGCGCCCGGTGACCATGATCACGGGGATGCGGCGCGTCTCCGCGTCCTGCTTCAGCCGCCGGCAGATCTCCCAGCCGTTGAGCTGGGGGACCATGATGTCGAGGAGCACCAGATCGGGGTGGGCCTCGTGCGCCTGCTTGACGGCCTCGGCGCCGGTGGCCGCCACCACGACCTCGTAGCCCTCCCTGGCCAGGTGGTAGCGGAGCAGCTCGGCGACGTCGCGCTCGTCCTCGACCACGAGGACGCGGCCGGCGGCGTGGCTGGATGCGGTGGCCTTCACGCCGCCCAGTCTGGCGGCGGCGCGTTACGCGGCGATGACGGCGAGGTAAATCCTGCGTGACGAGAGGCCGGTCGGCTGACCGACCGGCCCCGCGCCGTTGTCACGCGAGCGTCGGTGGCCTAGTGCTTGATGGTCGCCTTGATGCTGCCGAAGTGATCGTCGATGTGGTTGATGAGAATGCCGGTGACGATCTGCTCCACGCTCATCGGCGGCATCCCCGCCAGCACGGTACCGCTCTTGCCGAGCGCGGCGTCGTCCAGGCCGCGCACGACGGCCGCGGCGGCGGCGGCGTTCCTGGTGTGCAGGGCGAGCGTCTCGGCCTTCGTGCAGCCGGCGTGCTCCTTGGCGTGCTTGGCGTTCATCTCGTCGAGCATCTGCATCGTGAAATGTGGCATCGGCTGCCCCGACGCCACCGTCTTCAGGATGCCGGCGATGCCCTCGTGGCTCTGGGCGACGTGATGGGCCACGACGCCGACCGGCCACTTCTCGGCTGCCGTGACCTTCTTCCAGTCGGCGTCGCCGATCTTGCCGATGACCTCGCCGGCTTCCTTCGCCTTCGCCTCGAACTGCTTGGCCAGACCTTCAGCTTTCGCTCCCATGGCGCCCTCCTTGGTCGGCTGCGAGAGGTGGCGTTGGGATGCCAGGGGCGTGGCGAGGGATTCCGGTCAGCGAGGCGCGGCGACGAAAGCGTCCAGCAGGGCGCGGTCGCGCTCGTAGCTGAGCATCCGGACCGCCTCGGTGAGGGACAGCCAGCGCACGGCGTCCACCTCGCCGCCGGCCCGGATCCGGCCGCCGATCGCGCGCATGCGCCAGTAGCAGACCAGCTTCAGGCGGCCCTTGCGATCGAGATGCGCGGTGCTGGCGAGCTTCTCGTCGAGGACGCAGCGCAGCCCGGTTTCTTCCTCGACCTCGCGCAGGGCGCACGCCTCCTCGCTCTCGCCGGCCTCGAGCTTGCCCTTGGGGAACGTCCAGTCATTGCGGTCCGCCCGGTGGATGAGGACGACTTCCGTGTCACCGTCCGCTGTCGGCCTGCAGATGACGCCCCCG
>DASSLH010000218.1:0-10287 GCA_035689625.1 Candidatus Methylomirabilota bacterium
GCCGCGCCGACTGCGCCGCGGCGGCGGCGACGAGGAGCCCAGCGGCGGCGGCGGTGGCGGCGCGGCGGGTGGCGCCTCGGGCGGCGGCGGTGACGGTGGTGGGACCGCCTGGGTCTCGACGCAGCTCGGCACCATCGAGCCCGGGCTGTTCAAGCAGCGCTGCGAGTTCTGCCACACGCTCAACAAGAGCACGGGCCCGGTGCCCCAGGTCGTGCCGCCGGCGGTGCCGACGCGGTGGCTGCCGCACGCGCGCTTCGACCACAGCGCGCACCGGCCGCTGGCCTGCGCCGAGTGCCACAAGGCGGCCGCCAGCAGCGAGACCAAGGACGTGCTGATGCCGTCCATCGCGACGTGCCGCGAGTGCCACAAGCCGACGAAGAACGCCGCGCGCAGCGGCTGCGTGGAGTGCCACCGCTACCACGACAAGGCCCAGGAGCGCGACGCCGACGGCCCGTTCAAGGTGCGTCACCTGCTCACCGGGCTTGGCCTCACGCGGTCCAATCAGTTAAGATAGCGCGCGCCATGCGCACCCACCGTCCCGGCATCCTGCTGGCGTTGCTGGTTGTCGCCGCTCTCGCCCTGTTCCCCGCCCGCGCGAGCGCCGCGCCGTTTCTCACCGCCGCCGACGTCACGGCCGTGGTGCAGGCGGCGGCGAACTCGGTCTCGACGCCGACTCTCGTGATCGCGGTAGTGGATCGCGGCGGAGAGGTGCTCGCGGTGTACCACGGCCCCACCGCCACCGCGGCGGACACGCTGCCGACCCTGTTCAGCCCGGCCGTGACGGCGGACGACATCGCGGTCGGGCTGGCCCGCACGGGCGCGTTCTTCAGCAACAACCAGGCGCCGCTGTCGTCGCGCACCGTGCGCTTCATCAGCGGCATTCACTTCCCGCCCGGCTTCACCAACACGCCGCCGGCCGCGCTGTACGGCATCGAGAACACCAACCGCGGCTGCTCGTTCAACGTCGCGATCGCCGGCCTGCCGCGGGCCAAGTCGTTCACCAACGGCGCCGGCAACTGCCAGAACGGCGACACGGCCGGCTGCGGAGCCGGGATCGTGACGGGCAAGCACGACCTCCTCGACAGCGTCGCCGACGCCGTCAATCCGGGCGGCGTGCCGATCTTCAAGAACGGCGAGCTCGTCGGCGGCATCGGCGTGAGCGGCCTCGGTGTCGAGGGGGACGTCGCCGAGTTCGCGGCGTTCACCGGCAGCATCGCCGGCCCCGGCTTCGGGCCCGTCGTGCCGGATCCCGGCACGATCTTCCTGAACGGCATCCAGCTGCCGTTCGTGAAGTTCACGGGCCGGCCGGCCAGCGTCGGTACCGGGACGTTCGTCAACGCCGCGTTCGCGGCCGGCGTCGGTGGCTTCACGATGCTGCCGATTGCGAGTCCGAACGGCGCGGCCGGCGCGCCGGAGGGTTATCTGGTCGGCCCCATCGCCGGCACGAAGCTGACGGTCCTGGACGTGCAATCGATCATCGACCGCGGCCGGCGCGAGGCGCTGCAGACGCGCGCCGCCATCCGGCTGCCGCTCGGCAGCCCGACCGCCATGGTGCTGGCGGTGGGCGACGTGGACGGCACCCTCCTGGCCGTCTACCGCATGCACGACGCCACGATCTTCTCGGTGGACGTCGCCGTCACCAAGGCGCGCAACGCGGTGTACTTCAGCAGCCCCACGCGTGACCTGCGCGATATCCGCGGGGTGCCGCGTGGCACGGCGGTGACCGCGCGCACGCTCGGCTTCGGTGCCATGCCGCTGTACCCGCCGGGCATCGACAACACGCGCCCCGGACCCTTCTTCGGCAACTTCGCCCAGGACGCGGCGAACCCCTGCACGCAGGGATTCGACCCCAACAACCTGGCCAATCAGAGCGGGATCGTCTTCTTTCCGGGCAGCATGCCGCTCTACCGCGGCGCCTCGGGTCCCATCGTGGGCGGCCTGGGCGTGAGCGGCGACGGCGTCGAGCAGGACGACTTCGTGACGGCGGCCGCCGTCACCGATCTGGACAATCCCAGCAACGCCTTCGCGCCACCGCTGGACATCCGGGCCGACCGCATCGTCATCGGCGGCGTTCGCCTGCCGTTCCTGAAGTTCCCGCGGAACCCGGAAGTTCGATAGCTCGAAGGGGGGCTTCGCCCCCCCTTCGACGGTCGTCGCGCGCCTGACGGCGCGCTCCTCCCTGCATCCCCCCAGAACTTCGATTGCGGCGGCAAAGCCGCCGCTCGAACGTGGTGATCCGGACGGCCGGCGTTACTTGCCGAACCGCTTCAGGAGGTCTTGAATTCCCTTCTCGGTGTCCTTGGGGTTGACGTCCTTGAGGAGGGTGGAGGGGGCGACGCGGACGGAGGGTGAGGAGGTGGTGCCGGTGACCTTGGCCTTGATCTCGCCGCGGCCGTGGTTGACGGTCATGTCCAGGTTCATACGGCCGGTGGCCAGGCCGTAGTCGCCGGCGATGAGGACCTTCATCGCGCGGCTGGTGTAGAGCAGGTCCTTCGTCGTGGCCACGCCGTTCGTGATCTGGTAGCTGCCGGTGATCGAGTCGAACTCCAGCGGCGAATCGAACAAGCGCGTGGGCAGGTCGGCGGAGAGCAGCGAGGAGATGGCGCCGCCGACGCGCACGACGCTGCCGATGAGCGCCAGCGCCTGCGAGCCCACGACCTTGCCGTGGCCGATCTTCATCTGGCCGGGGCCCGAGAGCGTGCTCAGCGGATCGTGGGCGTCGAACGAGAGTGCGCCGGTGAGGTCCAGCGGCCCGGTGATCGCGTAGCCCTGGCAGAGGTAGTCCACCAGCACCTTCTCGAGCGGCAGCGTCTTGATGCCGAGGTCGGCCAGCTGCACGTGGACGCTGCGGCCGAGGGTCACCGTGGCCTGCGTGGTGACGGTGCCGTCACCGAGCCCGGCGGTGAGCGGCCGCGCGGTCAGCCGCGACTCCTGCCAGCCGGCGTTCAGCTTCACCGTGGGCAGCGTGAGCGTCCGCCGCTTGGGCTCCGGGCAGCCGGGGTTCGTCTGCGTCACCGTCAGCGGGGAGAACTGCACCTCGCCGGCCGCCGTCGGCGCGCCGACCGTACCGCCGAGCGCGAGCGTGCCCTTGAGGCCGCCGCCGAAAGCCGGCGCCGGGCCGGCGGCGACGGCGGCGAGGTCCTTGATGTCCCTGGCGTCGAGCGCCACCTTGCCGCGCAGCGAGGCCTCGGTGAGCGGCCGGGCGCCGCTGAGCGCGACGATCCCGTCGCTGAGCTTCACCGACAGCGCGCCGGGCTGCACGCGCGCGGCGCCCTTGAACGTCAGCTGGGTGGCGCCGCCGGTCAGGGTGACGTCGAGATCCTCGACGCGGTACTGGCTCTGGGCCTGGCCGGCGCCGTGGGCGACGTAGGTGAGCACGCCACCGTCCACGGACACGCGGGAGACGGCCAGGCCGCCGGCGGCGCCCGGCCCGCTGCCGGGACGCGACGGCTCGCCCGGTCGGGAGGGCTCACCGGCCGGGCGCGAGGGGGGCGTCGTGCCCAGCGTCGAGATGTTGAGCCGGCCGTCGGCGGCCTGCACGATCGTGACGATGGGCTTGTCGAGCACGACATCGCCGAGCTCCACGCGCCCGCCCAGCAGCGGCAGCAGCTGCAGGCGGATGCGCCCGGTCTTGAGCTTGAGGAACGGGCCGGGGCCGAACTTGGGGTCCTCGGCCACCTCGAGATCGTGCAGCTCGACGGCCGGCAGCGGCAGCACGCGCAGCGACACCGAGCGGAACTTCACCGGACGCCCCAGCGTCTGGGTCGCGTTGCTGGCGATGTAGGCCTGGATGCGCGGCGTGTCCACGAGGTACGGCACCGCCGCCAGCGCCGCCACCACGAGCACGGCCAGCGCGACGACGATGCCGAGCGCCCACTTCGCCAGCCGCGGGCCGGTCATGGCACGAGCAGCACCTTGCCGGTCGTCCTGCGCCCCTCGAGCGCGCGGTGCGCCTCGGGGGCGTCCTTGAGCGGGAACTCGAGCTCCATGCGCAGCTTGAGCTTGCCGTCGCGGATCCAGCCCAGCACGTCGGCGGCCCGCTGCACCAGCTCCTCGCGCGCGGCCGCGTAGGCATTGAGGCTCGGGCGCGTGAGGAACAGCGAGCCCTTGGCGCCGAGCTGGGCGACGTCGAACGGCCCGATGGGGCCGCTCGACTGGCCGTAGAGCGCCAGCATCCCGCGCGGGGCCAGGCAGTTGAGGCTCTTGTCGAAGGTCGTCTTGCCGACGGAGTCGTAGACGACCTGCAGGCCCTTGCCGCCGGTGAGCCGCTTGACCTCGGCCTCGAAGTCCTGCCGCGTGTAGATGATGACCTCGTCGGCGCCTGCCTCGCGCGCGAGCTTGGCCTTCTCCTCGGTGGAGACGGTGCCGATGACGCGGGCGCCGCGCATCTTCGCGATCTGGCACAGCAGCAGCCCCACGCCCCCGGCGGCGGCGTGCACGAGGCAGGCGTCGCCGTGCTTGAGCGGATAGGTGCTGCAGGCCAGGTAGTGGGCGGTCATGCCCTGCAGCATCGCCGCCGCGCCCTGCCGGGTGCTCACGCCGGCCGGCAGCACGATGAGCCGCCCGGCCGGCACCGCCGCGTACTCCGCGTAGGCGCCGGGCACGCCCGTGTAGGCGACCTTGTCGCCGGCCTTCACGTCGGTGACCCCGGGGCCCACCGCGCTCACGGTGCCGCCGGCCTCCATGCCGAGCGTCAGCGGGTACTCGGCCTTGTAGAGGCCGGTGCGGAAGTACACGTCGATGTAGTTGAGCCCGGCGGCGTCCACCTTGACGATCGCCTCGCCGGCCTTCGGCGCCGGCTGCGGCGCGTCCTCGTACTTCATGGCCTCCGGACCGCCGGGAGCGTGGATGCGAACGGCCTTCATGCGAGACCTCCTGGGAGCGGCTGGGATGTCGCGGCGTGCGGGCGAATTATACCAGCCCCGACGCGGGCGGCGGCCCCAGCCGCGCGCGCAGCCAGTGGTACATCGCGAAGCACTCCAGCGCGAACGGCAGGAAGCCGAGGTAGCCGACCACCGGCATCTCGAATACCTTGACGTCGCCCAGGTAGGGCACGGTGTACGTCCACTTCGTCAGCGCCCAGTAGTTCCAGAACTCCCACAGCACGCCGCAGATCGCGCCGGAGGCCAGCAGCGACAGCACGAGCGAGGCGTCGCCGGCGGCCAGCGCGACCAGCCACGACGGCCGGCCGGCCCGGTAGTTCAGCGGCTCCAGCAGCAGCACGAAGCCCGTCCACACCAGCGGCACCAGCCAGGCGTTCACGACGAGCAGCGGGACGGCGACGGCGACCGCGCCGATGGCGACGGAGGCGTTGAGCAGCGCCGGTGGCGGACGCCACGGCGCCACGCGGACGCGCGCGAAGACCGACGCGCGCAGGGCGGCGGCGGTCAGGAACAGCGCCGGGAAGATCGTGGCGAACGACCAGTCGTAGCCGACACGGCGCAGCCACGGGTCCGGCTCGAGGCCGTGGTACTGCCACCAGAGCCCGACGCGGTCGGCGCCGCCGCGCCAGAACCGTGGCGCGTCGTACCACTCGAACAGCCACCAGCAGCCGATCGAGGCCAGCGCGACGAAGACGAGCTCGGCGCGCGCGGTGGTGAGATAGGAGCGGCCGGTGAGCCG
Source organism: Candidatus Methylomirabilota bacterium (assembly GCA_035689625.1). Classification (GTDB taxonomy): domain Bacteria; phylum Methylomirabilota; class Methylomirabilia; order Rokubacteriales; family CSP1-6; genus AR5. Next base: position 5,623 of record DASSLH010000218.1, read on the forward strand.
GGCGACGAGCGCGTCCATGACCAGCACGTAGCCGGTCCACACGATCGGCGTGAACCAGCGTCCCACCACGGGCTGGCCGCCGAACAGCAGCGCCTCGGCGACGACGATGATCGCGAGCCCCGTCCAGCCGTGGAGGCGCACTGCGCGCCGGTCAGCGCATGCTGCCCAGGTCGATGCTGAAGCGGCTGACGTCGTGCCCGTCGCGGTCGGCGACGATCAGCGCCACCCGGGCGCGGGGGCCGACATCCTGCACGGGGAAGCCGTACACGCAGCGCGCCAGGTAGCCGCCGTCGTCCTGGCGGCTGGCGGTGTGCTCGTTCTGCACGAAGCTGGCGCGGATCTCGCGCTCGCCGGCCACCAGCCGCGGCACGTAGTGCCGCGCGAAGTCCTCGCGCGTGCCGCGCAGGTTCACCCACACCACCAGCCGGCCGGCGTCCTCCTTCAGCACGCGGGCGACGTCGCCGGGCTTGAGCGCCTCGTTCTTGAACGCGGCGTGGCGGGCGGCGTTGGCCAGGCGGTGGAACGGGGTGATGACCACGGCGGTCTCGCCGCCGCTGGGCACGCGCCACTCGCGATCGAAGCCCTCGCTGATCGTGCTCCGCTCGCCCGCGTGGATCGCCGCCTTCTGCTCGGCGTCGCTCAGCGTGAACGAGGCGGCCGGCGCCTGCCGCGCCAGCGCCAGGGCCAGGCCGATCGCGAGGAGTGCCCGGCTCACTTCGTGGCGCCCACCACGACCCGGTTGAACGTGTCCGGGGCGAAGAAGCGCCGGGCGGCCCGCTGCACGTCGGCGGCGGTGACGCGCGCGACCCCGGCCTTGTAGCGGTCGGCGTAGTCCAGCCCGAGCCCCTGCTCCTCGATGGCGAGCACGAAGTCGGCGACCTTGGCCGTCGTGTCCAGCCGCAGCGGGAAGCTGCCGATGAGGTAGTCCTTGGCGAGCTTGAGCTCGTCGTCCTTGACCGGCTCGCGCGTCATGCGGGCCAGCTCCTCGCTCAGGATCTCGGTCACGCGGGCGGTCTCGGCGGTGCGCGTCTGGGCGGCCACGCTGACCGCGGCGCCGAAGCGCGCGGGCGAGACCCAGCTGTAGACCGAGTACGCGAGCCCGCCCTCGTCGCGCACGCGGGCGTACAGGCGCGAGGCGGAGCCGCCGCCGAGGACGTAGGAGGCGACGACCAGCGGGAAGTAGTCGGGATCGACCTGGCGGACGGCCTGGCGGCCCATCTGGATGGTCGCCTGCGTCAGCTCCTTGGCGATCGTCTCGGTGCGCGGCGGCCCGCCGGGCCCGGCGCTCGGCACGGTCGGCGGCGACGTCGCCGGCCTGGCCCAGCCGCCGAGGCGCTTGAGCACCTCGCGGCGCGCCTCGTCCACGGTGACGTCGCCCACGACGGCGACGATGGCGGTGTCGGGCCGGACGTACCGGCGATAGAACGCGACGACGTCGTCGCGCGTGAGCTTGCCGACGGACTCGATCGTGCCCTCCACCGGCGTGCCGTACGGATGGTGGGGAAACACCAGCCGCGCCAGCGCGCGGCCGGCCACCGTGTTGGGATCCTCCTCCGAGCGCTTGATGGCCGCCTGGATCTGCGCCGCCTTGCGCGTGAGCTCGTCGGCCGGGAACGTCGGCGCCAGCACGACGTCGGTCAGCAGGTCCAGGCCGAGCGTCAGGTCGCGCTTGAGGACGGACAGCGCGACGGTGAGGCCGTCGCGGCCGGCGCCGGCCTCGAGGCTGCCGCCGACGAACTCGATGGCGGTGTCGATCTCCGGCCCGGTGCGCTTGCCGGCGCCGCGCGTGACCAGCGCGCCGGTGAGGTTGGCCAGCCCCGGCTGGTCGGGCGGATCGAGCACGGCGCCCGCCCGCGTGAACACGCGCACGGCGACGATCGGCACGCCGGGCCGCTCGGCGACCAGCAGGACGATGCCGTTGGGCAGGACCTCGCGGTGCGCGATCGGCGCCGCCGGCGACGGCGCGGCGGCCAGCAGCATGACGAGCGCGACGGCCAGAGCGACGGCGCGGCGGTGCGGCTTCATCACCATGGCTGTCAGTCTAACTGCTTCCGGAAGCGCAGGACAGCGAGCGTGAACACGACCGCGCCGAAGGCGGCCAGCGGCAGCAGGTTGGGCCAGACGTACTCGAGGCCCACGCCCTTGAGCACGACGCCGCGCACCACGCGCAGGAAGTACGTGAGCGGGATGACCGCGGCGATGTACTGGGCGCCGCGCGGCATGCCCTCGATGGGGAACAGCAGCCCCGAGAGGTAGATCGAGGGCAGGAACGTGAGGAACGCCAGCTGCATGGCCTGCGGCACCGTGCGGGAGGCCGCCGAGACGAGGATGCCGACGCCCAGCGTGCCCCACATGAAGAGCAGCGACAGCGCGTAGAGCAGCACCAGGCTGCCGCGGATCGGCACGTCGAAGACGAAGTGGGCGACCAGCAGCGCCATCGTCATCTGGCCGTAGGCGGTCAGGAGGTTCGGGACGATCTTGCCGAGCAGCAGTTCCCAGCGGCGGATGGGGCTGACGATCAGCGCCTCCAGCGTTCCTTTTTCACGCTCGCGCACCACCGACACGGCCATGGCCGTGATGGTCGTCTGCATGAGCAGGGCGCCGATGAGCCCGGGCACGATGAAGATCGCCGACACGAGGTCGGGGTTGTACCAGGCGCGCACGCGGAAGTCGAGCGGCGGCGGCCCCCGGCGCAGCGCCACGCCCTCGGTCGTCTCGGCCAGGATCGCCAGCGAACGGTCGGCGGCCAGCGCGGTGGCCGCGTTCATCGCGGAGGTCGCCACCTGCGGATCGGAGGCGTCGACGACCACCAGCACGCTGGCGCTGCGGCGCGCGAGCTGGCGCGCGAAGTCCGGCGGGATGACGAGGCCGACCTTGGCGTCGCCGGCGTCGATGAGGCGCGTGAGCTCGCGCTGGGAGGTCGGCCAGCGCGTGAGGTCGAAATACTGGCTGTTCGCCAGCGCCTCCAGCAGCGTGCGCGCCTCCACGCTGCCCGACTGGTCGAGCACCGCGGTGGCGACGTGCTTGACGTCGGTGTTGATCGCCCAGCCGAAGATGAACAGCATCGCGACCGGCACGAAGAGCGCGAGCGTCAGCGCCAGGCTGTCCCGCCAGAGCTGCAGGAACTCCTTGGCGATGATCCCGTAGAGCCGGCTGCCCATCGTCAGGCGCGGCCCTCGGCGACGGCGCGCAGCTGCTCGCGCACGCGCCCCTTGCGCTCCTTGTCCACGAACGACACGAACAGATCCTCGACCGAGGGCTCGACCTCGACCGCCAGCGTGGTGGCGATCCCCCGCCCGCGCAGGTGCTCGGCGACGGCGGCGGGGCCGGGCCCGCCCGGCGCCATGATGAGGCGCAGGCGGGCGCCGGCGCGGACCACCTCCTCGACGGCGTCCCAGTCGCCCAGCGCCTCGGCGGCCGCCCGCGGATCGGGCGCGGCCACCTCGACCACGACACGGCCGAACGCCTGGCTCTTGATGAACGCCGGGCTGCCGGTCGCGATGAGGCGCCCCTGGTAGATGAAGCCGAGCGAGTCGCACAGCTCGGCCTCGTCCATGTAGTGGGTCGTCACCAAAATCGTCGTGCCCTCGTCGGCGAGGTGACGGATGAGCGCCCAGAACGTGCGGCGGGAGACCGGGTCGACGCCGGCGGTCGGCTCGTCCAGGAAGATCAGGCGCGGGCCGTGCACGAGGGCGCAGGCCAGCGCCAGCCGCTGGCGGTAGCCGCCCGAGAGCTGCGCGGCCAGCTGCCGCTCGCGGCCCACCAGGTCGGCCAGGCGCAGCATGCGCCCGATGCGCGGCCCGCGCTCGGCCCGCGGGACCATGTACACGCGCGCGTAGAACGTCAGGTTCTCGTCCACGGTGAGGTCGTCGTAGAGCGAGAAGCGCTGCGACATGTAGCCGATGGCGGATTTCACGCGCTCGGGGTTGCGGCGCAGGTCGATGCCGAGCACGCGGCCCTCGCCCTCGCTCGGCTCCATGATCCCGCACAGCATGCGCAGCGTGGTGGACTTGCCGGCGCCGTTGGGACCGAGGAAGCCGTACAGCTCGCCGCGCCGCACCTCGAGATCGAGGTGATCCACGGCGACCAGCCGCCCGAAGCGCTTCGTCAGCCCCCGCGTGACGACCGCGAGCGCCGGATCGTCCAGCCCGGTCACGTCAGCGGCCGGCCGGGATCTCGGCGTCGGCGGGCAGGCCTGGCTTGAGCGTTCCGTCGGGATTCTTGAGCCCGATCTTGATCCGGAAGACCAGGTTCACGCGCTCCTTCTTGGTCTGCACGTTCTTGGGCGTGAACTCGGCGGCGGAGGCGATCTCGCTGATCGCGCCCTCGAAGCGGCGGCCGGGGAACGCGTCCACCATGACCGCGGCCAGCTGGCCGACCGTGAGCCGGCCGACCTCGGCCTCCGGCACGTAGGCGCGCAGCCAGGTATCTTGGAGATCCACCAGCGTGAGGATCGAGGTCCCGGGGCCGGCGGTCTCGCCGACCTCCATGTTCTTGTGCAGCACGACGCCGGTGATCGGCGACAGCAGGCGCGTATCGTCCACGCGCGCGCGGGCCAGCGTCGCCGCCGCCCGTGCCTCGGCCACCTGCGCCTCGGCCGCGCGGACGGCCTCCGGGCGCGGCCCCGCCCGCAGCAGCTGCACGCGCTGGCGCGCGGCCCGCAGC
>DASSLH010000219.1:0-2215 GCA_035689625.1 Candidatus Methylomirabilota bacterium
CACGAACATCGCGCCCTTCTGGCGCAGCGTCTCGACGACGAGGCGGTTGTGCACGATCTCGCGGCGCACGTAGACGGGATGCGGCCACACCGACAGCGCCAGCTCGACGATGTCGATGGCGCGCTCGACGCCCGCGCAGAAACCGCGGGGCCCGGCCAGCAGGATCTCGGCGATCGGCGGTTTCATGCCGCTCACTCCAAGTAGAAGGATACGCCGAACACGCCGACGTTCGACTCGAAGCCGCGATTCGGCGTGGAGGTGTGGCCGTTGGAGACGTGCTGGTAGCGATAGCCCGCGTAGACCGCGGTGCGATCGCCGACGAAGTACTCGCCGCCCAGGCCGCCGTAGAGCAGGAACGTGAAGTCCGAGCGGATCTCGGTGACCTTGAGGTTGGTGCCGCCGGCGAACGCCGCCAGCTCGGCGTACGGCACGAAGCGGCCGAGCGACAGGAAGTGGTAGCGATAGAACATGCCGAGGCCGGCGAAGTAGACCTGCTCGGGGCTGATGTACTGCTGGTACATCGGCTCCAGGCCGATCTCCAGCGAGCCGTGCAGCGGCCCCGGCCCGAACGGCTTGAACGGCAGATAGCCGAACCGCACACCGACGTCGGCGAAGTCCAGCCCGGTGTAGCCCGGCTTGTGCTCGAGGTTGAACTGGTGCCCGTAGGCGACCTCGGGCGAGACGACCAGCGAGCCCTGCATGAACGCCTGGTCGGGATCGTAGGCGCGCGCCGGCGCGACCATCGCCAGCACGGCCAGCAGGACGGCGCCGGGCGCCGCGAGCCACGCCCGGACGGTCATGGCTCGATCAGCACCTTCAGCGCGCGGCCGTTCGCCATCAGTTCGAGCGCCTCCCGTACCCCGCCGAGCCCCATGCGATGCGTGATCAGGCCGCGAGGGTCGAATGCTCCGTCGGTCTCGAGCAGCTCCACCGCCCGGCGGATCAGCGCCGGCGTGTGGTGGAACGCTCCCAGCAGCGACAGCTCCTCGTAATGCGTGCGCCGTGTGTCCAGGCTCACCGTGGTGCCGGGCGCACAGCCTCCAAAGAATACCACGCGGCCGCCGCGGCCCACCGCGTCCATGGCCTGCCGCCAGACCTCCGGACGCCCGGTGGCGTCGATCGTGACCTCGGCGCCACGACCGCCGGTGGTCTCGCGCAGCGCGGCCACCACATCGGGCGTCGCCGTCGCGTCCACGCACTCGGCCAGCTGCAGCGCGCGCACGCGATCCAGGCGCCAGCCGGCTTTGCCGACGAGGATCACGCGCGCCTTGCGGGCACCGGCGGCCATCGCCAGCAGGCAGCCGAGCGGGCCGTGGCCGAAGATCACCACGGTCTGGCCGTCCTCCACCAGCGCGCGCTCGACGCCGCCCAGCGCGCAGGCCAGCGGCTCCGCGAACGCCGCCCGCGCCGCCGGCGTCGCCCGGCCCAGCGTGACCAGGTTGGTGGCGACCAGCCGCGGCGGCAGCGCGATGAACTCGCCGTAGGCGCCGTTGACGAACAACAGGTCCTCACAGAGGTTCGGCCGGCCGGCCAGGCAGAGCCGGCAGGCGCCGCACGGTGCCGAGTTCGCGGCCACCGCGCGGTCGCCCTCGCGCACCTCGCGCACGCCGGCGCCGACGGCGCTGACGGTGCCGGCGAACTCGTGGCCGAACACCGTCGGCACGCGCGGGATCATGACGGGATGGCCGCGGCGCAGCGTCTTGACGTCGGTGCCGCACGTCAGCGCGGCCTCGATGCGGAGCACGACCTCGCCGCGGGCCGGCGCCGGCACCGGCACCTCCTCGTGGCGCAGGTCGCCGGGGCCGTGGAAGACGACCGCGCGCATCGTGCTCATGGCGTCACGTAGACCTTCAGCGCCTCGCGCCGGCGCATGAGGTCCACGCCATCGGCCAGGCGGGCCAGCGGCAACCGGTGCGTGATCAGCCGCGCGACCTCGATCTTGCCGGCGGCCAGCAGCCAGAACGCGCGGGCCAGCGTGGCCGGCGACGAGGAGTAGGTCGTGGTGATCGTCAGCTCGTGGTGGTAGAGCGTGGCCAGCGGCAGCGGCAGGGCCTCGCCTCCGCCGCCGGCGAAGTAGTGGATCGTGCCGCCGTCGCGCACCAGCCCGGCGATCCACGGCAGCACCTCGGCGCCGCCGCCCGTGACGATCACGTGATCGGCGCCGCGCCCCTCGCTCAGCTCGCGCGCCGCCGCGGCGGCCGCGTCGGCGGCGCCG
>DASSLH010000220.1:0-4177 GCA_035689625.1 Candidatus Methylomirabilota bacterium
CGATCGCCACCGCTACCTGAGCCTGGCGACGTTCCGCCGCAGCGGCGCCGCCGTCGCCACCCCGGTCTGGTTCGCCGCGGTGGACGAACGGCTCTACGTGTTCACCGCCGGCGATTCGGGCAAGGCCAAGCGGCTGCGGGCCTCGCCGCGGGCGCGCGTGGCGCCCTGCGACGCGCGGGGCAACCTCCAGGGCGAGTGGCAGGAGGCGAGCGCGCGGCTGGTCGGCGACGCGGCGGTCATCCGGCGCGCGCACCTGGCGATGCGCGACAAGTACGGCTGGCAGCTGTGGCTGCTCGACCTCGGCTCGACGCTGACCGGGCGCGTGAAGCGCCGCGCCTGGATCGAGGTCACGGCGTGACGGCGCCGCTCACCAGTGATAGCCCAGGCCGACCTCCGGCCTGTGCGTGGAGAGGTCGACGCGCAGCATGTTGAACTCGATCGCGGTCGCGCGGTAGCGGCCGGACAGGCCGATCGCGGTGACCGGCAGGTCGCCGGCCGTGAAGACGCTCAGTGAATGGCCAGTCGCTCCTTGAGCGCACGCACGCGGTCGCGCGAGACCGCCAGCTCGGTCCGGCGCGGATCCTTCAGACAGACGAGCAGGTGGCCGTCCTCGTCGGGCCGCACCTCGCGGATCCACTCGACGTTCACCAGCGTGGCGCGGTGGATCCGGAAGAAGCGGGCCGGGTCGAGCCGCCGCTCGAGCTCGACCAGGGGCTGGTCGAGCATGTGCTCGCCCTCGGCGGTGACCGCGTAGGTCGCGCGCTGCCGCGCGACCAGGTGGGTGACGTCGACGACCGGAATGACGTGCACGCGGTCGCGCACGCGCGACGAGAGGTGATCGAGGTAGGGGCTCGCGCGCAAGTGCTGGGCCAGGCGGTCGAGCGTGCCGCGCCAGTCCTCGGCGGCGCCGGCCGTGCGCGCGGCCAGCCGGTCAAGCGTCGCCGCCAGCCGCTCGCGCTCGATCGGCTTGAGCAGGTAGTCGATCGCGTTGACCTCGAAGGCCTGCACGGCGTGCTGGTCGTGGGCGGTGGTGAACACGACCATCGGGCCCGGCGGCAGGCGCTCCACCACCTGGAAGCCGCTGAGGCCGGGCATGTGGATGTCGATGAAGAGCACGTCCACCGGCTGGGCGGCGACCTGCGGCAGCCCCTCGCGCGGATCCGTCGCGCGGCCGACGATGTCCACGCGGCCGGTGGCCTCCAGCAGGCGGGCGAGGCGCTTGAGCGCCAGCGGCTCGTCGTCGAGGAGGAAGGCGCGCAGCCGCGGGGCGGCGGGCATCAGCCGGCGGGCAGCGTGAGCGTCACCAGCGTGCCGCCGTCGCGCGGCTCGACGCTGAGCCCGGCCGCGGCGCCGAAGCGGGCGGCCAGGCGGCCCTGCACGATGTCCAGGCCGTGGCCCTGGCGGATCGCCGCCGTCGTGAAGCCGGGCCCGTCGTCCCAGACCCGCACGCGCAGCCGGCCGCCGCCGACGTCGGCGTCCACGCGGATGCGCCCGCCCTCGGGCCGCGGCGCGATCGCGTGCTTGACGCTGTTCTCCACCAGCGTCTGCACGGCGAGCGGCGGCACCTCGCAGGCGGCCGCCTCGGCCGGCACGTCCAGCGTGTAGGCCAGACGCTCGCCGAAGCGCGTGCGCTCGATCTCCAGGTAGTCGGTCACGATCTTCAGCTCGTGGCCCAGCGGGACCAGCCCGCGCTCGGTGGCGTCGAGCGAGAAGCGCAGCAGCGCGGCCAGCCGCTCCACCGTGCGCTCGGCCTGGGCGGGGTCCTCCTCGATGAGCGCGGAGATCGCGTTCAGCGTGTTGAACATGAAGTGCGGCTGCAGGCGCGCCTCCAGCGCGGCCAGCCGGGCCTCCAGCGCCATCTTCAGGGCGCGCTCGTGCGCCAGCTCGCGCTCGCGCAGCGCCAGGGTGACCGCCTCCAGGCGGCGGCGCTGCGTCTCGTAGATCGTCATGCTGATGCCGAGCGTGAGCGTGATCAGCGCGTTCACCAGGAAGTCGTGGGCGACGCACGTCCAGTAGGACTCGAATGGGCGCAGCGCCAGCAGCGTGATGATGCCGTCGGCCAGCAGCGTGCCGACGACCGAGAGCGCCGCCAGCGCCGCCACCAGGGTCGTGTAGCGCTTGGGCGCGCGGCAGTCGACGAGCCGCCGGCGCAGCCGCTGCATCGAGGCGGTGACCAGCGCGGTCATGACCCCCGCGTGGATGAGCGCGCTGCGCAGCGTGACCGAGATGTCCACGCCGCCGGCCAGCGCGACGAGGGCGGTCATGATGAGCGCGCCGAGCACGGCCAGGCGCAGGACGCGGAACCAGTGGGCGTCGAGCAGGCGGCGAAGGGGCGCGGCGGCGGGCATCAGCGGCATCGTATCAGGAGGGGCGGGTCGACGCCGAATCCGACCGGTCGTCATCGCGCCGCCTGCGCATGGCGCCGGCGATCAGCAGCGCGACGCCGACGGCGATCGTGATCCAGTAGCCAGGCAGGTGGTACGTCTCGCGCACGGCGGCGGCGAGGCCGACGAGCGTGACGACGATTCCGGCGATCAGCAGTCCGTTGCCCCGGTAGCATCGGGCCATGGTCAGAACCTCCAGGTCGTGGTGAACGTCACGCGGTCGCTGCGGTCGAACTGGCCCCACAGCGTCTGGCGGGAGCCCTCGAAGATGTCGGCGCCGACGGAGAGCGTCAGCGAGCCGCTGACCAGCCAGTCCAGCCGCGGGCTCACGCGGAAGTCGGCGTGCTCGGCGCCGACGACGAAGAGCACCGTCGGGTTGAGCGTGTTGTCGAGGAACCCGGTGGTCACGCGCAGCGCGATGGACGTCGTGGCCCGGCCGGCCACGCCCGGCCGCGTGAGGTTGGTGGCGTCGCCGGTGAGGATCTTCTGGCTGAGCTGCAGGGCGGTGTCCACGGCGCCGAAGAACGTGTAGTCGACGCCGAGCAGGTAGTCGATGGTGTCGCGGCGCACGACGCCGCGCAGGTTCTGGGGGTCGCTCGTCTCGTAGTGCTTGTTCACGGTGACGGCGACCTCCGCGCGGACCACGACGTCCTCCAGGCTCTTGGCCAGGGTGGCGCCGACGATGTGCAGCCGCGGGTGCTGCGGGTCCAGCACGATCACGTCCGGCCGGGGCGCCGCCTGGGGCACGCGGCGCTGGAAGAGCACGAAGTTCTTGTCGGCCTGGTCGTAGTAGATGAGCGAGGCGTCCCAGCCCCCGCGCAGCGCGGAGAGGCGCAGGCCGCCCTCGCTGCGCGTGAGGGTGTACTCCTCGGGGTTGTCGGGCAGCCGCACCACCGGGTTGCGGAACCGGTAGGGGAACGGCGCGAACTGAAACTCCGCTCCCTGCTTGGGGATCTTGTTGTGCAGCGTGTCGGGCGTCCACACGCCCTCCAGCGTGACGTTGGGGCCCAGGCGATAGGTGACGTCGGCGGCCCAGATGGGCAGGCGGAGCTCGGTGAAGTCCGGCAGCACGAACTCGCGGAAGTCCCTGGGATTGACCACGTCAGTCACGAACGTGCTGATCGCCTCGCCCCAGACGATCTGCTGGCGGCCCAGGCGCGCGTCGAGGTCGCCGTGCGAGAAGGCCAGGATCCCCTCGCGCAGCGTCAGCTCGGTCTTCTCGTCGCGTTCCACGTTGGGCGGGTAGCGGTCGGTGACGTCGAAGACCGCGTCGTACCAGCCGCGCGTCGCCAGCCGCAGGCTGGCCCAGTCGGTGAACGTGTACTTGCCCTCGAGCCAGCCCATCGTGCGCAGCTTGGCGACGTCGCCGGGGTCGTGCAGCCGGTAGGCGAAGTCCTCGGCGACGCGGCCCCGCAGCCGCGCGGCGCGCAGCCAGTCCGGCAGCCCGTCGCCGTCCGGCTCCTCGGCGGCGGCCGGAGCCGCGGCGCAGCAGAGCGCGAGCACGGCGAGGAGCAGCCGCCGCACGTCAGTCCAGCGACTTCATGTAGTTCTTGTCGAAGTACTTCTCGGGCAGGTCGCGCACGGTGATGGCGCCGTAGTCGAGCACCGAGCGCTTGTCCTTGCGGATGCCGTCCACGAGCGTCAGGCGCGTCGCCAGCGTGTGGCCGGGGACGATCTCCTTGAAGGACTCGAACGTGCCGGTCTTGAGCAGCGTGCCGGTGGCCGCGTAGAACTCCGCCCGGTGCGGACGGCGGCCGTCCCGGGTCACCCAGTACTTGATCCCGGCGTAGGTG